>JBNLEI010000253.1:0-18082 GCA_050304855.1 Methylococcaceae bacterium | reverse complement strand
AACACCCAGGTTGCATCCGTGTACATGCAATGGATGGGAAATTCCCAATTCTTTAACTGCGGTCGCCAGCGTTTGCAGGATTTCCCTGGGCGAAACATCATAATTGACATTTTTCTCGTCCAGATCCAGTTTGCGCTGGTTAAATTTAAAAGCGTTGATGCCGCCGGCATTGACCACTTTGATCCCGATGCCTTTGGCTGCATTCAGTGTCCAGGCAACATAATCGTTAATTGCTTTCTGGTCTTTCTTGGCGGTCATCATGCGGAGCAGATAATCATCACTGCCCAGCATCACGTAACCGCCTTTATCTAGAATCGGCACATCGCCCATCTCCATATGTGCCTGCCGGGCGTTAATCGGCAACACCGCCGGTTCGAAAGCGGCGGTATAACCCATTTCCGCATAACGGTAACCGGTCACATAAGTACTGGGAATCGCATGACCGCTGCCGGAGCGAGTTAATTGACCGCGTACGACCGGATCCGCACGATGGTCTTCGGGTAACAAAATTCTGGCGATATTTCCTTTACCGCCGCCGATATGGGTGTGCATGTCGATCGCACCGGCCATCACCACTTTACCGTTCAGATCGTATTCCTGATCGATTTTGACATCGCCATCGGGTTTGGCGACGATTTTGCCGTCCCGGACATAAATATCCTGTTGCTGCCCATCAATCCCGCCAGCAGGATCGTAGACTGTTCCGCCTGTTAGTTTAATCAGCATTTCTCACCTACAAAGCTTGTTCAATGGCATTCATCACATCAGCAGTACTGGGCAAGCCGGCTTCGCGCAATTTTTTCAGCCGAATCGCGACAACATTATCCAGCCGGTAAGCATGGCCGGCATGATCAATGCCAGGCGTACCGACCGGAATAAAGACGTGAGGTTCACGCTCGAATTTCATGCCGGAACGACCAATCACCACGGTAGGTACATCGGTCTTGGGAGGCACCGAAGCACTGTTAAAAGCCTGCACCCAAACCAGGGCGTCGGCCTCGCCATTATTCAGTAATGACTGAGTATCGTTTAAAAACGGATCGTATTCCGGATAACCTCGAGAGAAATGTACCCGAGCCGGATATCCTGTAGTCCAGCCGCAAACCTGATTGGCAGTCTGGTCACCTTCTTTGCCGCCTAACGGAAACCCGGAACAACGGCTACCCTGATCGTTGATATCCTTAACCATATTGCATAACGTTTGTATGGTCAGTTCACCCTGATTGATGCTCAGCGCGCCCGCCGCCCAAGTGACTACGCCGTATTTCGCCGCTTTTAGTCTTTCCGCGATCTCGGATAACTCACCGAGAGCAATACCGCCAACGCTTTCCGCAGTCACTTTGTTTTCCTTAACCAGTGCGGACAGCACACCCACCACCTCCGGCAAATCACAATCATCGCAAGCCAGCACCCGGGCAACACGCCCGTCCGGAGACGTCGAAGCCTCGCCAGATGGGCTCTTACCCAGATAAATGACCTCGCGGGCACTGGTGTCCGGCAGATGCATCGCAACTTTATTCCATAGGTAACGCTCGAAAAAGCGCGGTGCAAAACCTTCCAGATCGACACCGACCACTAGCAGTACATCGCAACGATTCTTCATTTCGGCTAAGGTGGTATTCATCCAGCCACCATCCTGCATAGCCAAAAAATTACGCCGTGCTGCATTGAAATTCATGTTATCGACTACGGCCCCGCTTCGGTCAGCCACCGCCAACAACCCACGCATTCCGTTTACATCGGTAGCACAACCGCCTATTACCGGTTGATTGCTTGCCCGTAAAATTTCTGCCGCCTTATTCACCGCTAGATCCAAGCTAACTTCTTGGCCATCGATCCTTGGGACGGTATCGGTTAAAGCTTGTTCGAACGCCGGTGTATTCACAGCGCACCCGTTGTCTGTCACTTTCAGCATCGCACCTTCGACTTGAATACTCAAATCATCGGTGCCTATACCGCAAAAAGGACTCGGCACTTCAGTTATTTCAGTCATATTTGTCCTTCGGTTACTCGTTCAATCTCTCTAAACCTTAGCATACCTGCTCCTAATCCCACTCAAAAATCCAATTTGCAAGAAAAGCTTTCATTTTACCTTGTATCTGGCGTATCTGCCTATCCGAAGTGAGACAAATGCGTCCCTATGATTTTTTTCAATTCAACTCTAAAAATTATACGATAAACAGACTCTATAATTAAACTATGTTAAATAACTTATTCGATTTATGTCATTTCACACAAAAACACCCTTCCTAACATTTTTAATATGCTAGTCGAAATTTTTGGATAAAAAAAAGCACTCTAAAATTAGTTATTTAATAATACTAATAAGAATTGTTTCTGATTGGATTATTTGTTGCTTGTATATTGCTTAACTATTAACTTAACGTACATAACTATGCGCCTTCTCAAGCTCTCTCCCCTCCCTTTCGTGCTCTTTCCCTTAGTAGCGGTCGGCGACCACGGCTCAATAAGCCTGGGTACAGGCTTGGCTTCGCCCATAGCTACAGAAACCGCCCTAACATTACCTGAAGATAAGTGGTCGGCTTCGTTGAGAATGGAATATATTCGCAATAAAGGTTATTCCGACGCGGAATTACAATCGCTTAGAGCAGCGGATCCCGAAGCTGACCTGCATACAGTCAAGGCATTATGGACCTATTCAGCTGCGCTCGCTTACGGAGTAACCGACGATTTCTATATAGGTTTCCGCGTGCCTTTTATTTATCGAAACAATATCAGAGAGCCTGAACACGACCATGTCGGACCCGGAGCGGAAATTGAGGACTTAGGTGACGTAGAGGGCATTGGCGACACCAGTATTTTCGGTCAGTATAGATTTTTCAGCCAACAAGACACCCATGCGGCAGTTATCTTGGGATTTAAAGCGCCAACCGGTAAGACCAGTCGAAAAACTTCCGCAGACGGAGGTTCCATCCTGGAAACAGAATTCCAACCTGGCTCCGGCTCTTGGGATGGCATCTTCGGCTTGGCGTTTACGCACCAAATGGATGCTTTTTCATTCAATAGCAGTCTGGTCTATAACCTCAGTACCGAAGGCGCCCAAGACACCGATTTAGGAGATGTTTTCAGTTATAATTTTGCCGCCGCCTATAAAGTTCTGGGAGATTACGACATGAGTTTGGGCTCTTCGCCTATCGGCCTCGATTTAGTCATGGAAATAAACGGCGAATGGCGAGATAACGAGGAAAATAGTGGCGTTAAGGATGGAAACTCCGGGGGCAACCTAATCTTTTTATCGCCCGGCATTCGGGTTCGCGCCACAAATACCATTAGCCTCGCAGTTTCACTAGGTCTTCCGATCGTGCAGGATACTAACGGCAATCAAGACGAGCCAGATTATCGACTGATTAGTAATATAAATTTCAGATTCTAAACACAGCCTGACTACCTAACGCCGAATACTCTGCCGTCAAGATCTAACCATCGATAACTTCAGGAGCAATTAGTTAACTTTTATACCTAAATCGTAGTAATTTAGCACTCTGACCGTCTCGGATTTCTTGAATGATGAAATACAAACATTTTTTCCACACTCTTGTTATGATCTGGCTGCTTTTCCTTACCGCCTGCCAAATCACAACCAATCTTGAAAATGTAGCTGATATCAGTCGTCACGCCATCAAAACAACCGTCAGTGCGGCCTTTGCACCGGATGGTACATTATGGCGCCTCATACCCACCAAAAATGCCATATATATCGACTATTCCAACGACAATGGCAAAACTTTCAGTCAGCCGGAGCAAATCAACCCAATTGCTCAAAAAATCAGCGCTTGGCCCGAAAACCCCCCCGCCATCGCGATGAGTCAATCCGGTCGAATCAATGTGCTTTATTACGCCGATGAAAATCAAAAATCGACCAGTTTTTTCACCTATTCCGACGACAACGGCAAGACTTTCAGTCAGCCGGTCCTGGTAAGCGACCATGCCGAAACGGCGATGCATTACATGGACAAAATGTTAATCGACAGGGAAGACAATATTTTTCTTTTCTGGCACGACCGCCGCCATGAACTCGTCGATCGGCAACACGGCCCAGGCGTGCTATCGCTTTATTACAGCGTCAGCAACCGACCGAATAGCGCTTTCGAGAACCGTTTTATCAGTAGCGCCGTTTGCTCCTGCTGCCGAACAGCCACTGTTTTCGCCCCTAACGATAAGCCGGTCGTTATGGTACGAATGGTTTTCGACAACGGGATACGCGATCATGCTTTGATTCGCATGAACGACCGTGGCGAATGGTCAAGTCCGCAACGCATTACTTACGATAACTGGAAAATAGAGGCTTGCCCGGAACACGGCCCGGCTCTGGCTATCGACAATACTAATCGCAGTCACATGGCTTGGTTTACCTTAGGTGAATCCCGCCAGGGCATTTATTACGCGCAAACCGACGATTACGGACTAACGGTCTCCGAACCGATGCCATTGGGAAATGCCGATCGATTGCCCAGCCATCCCGATGTCACGGTTTTAAACAATCGCGTGGTGCTGGCCTGGAAAGAGTTTGACGGCGACCAAGCCTACTTGCAAATTCAAGAATCCCTCGATCGAGGTGAACACTGGTCGGCTCCCATCACGCGGCTGACCTCTTCGGCTCGTAACGGTCATCCTGACCTAATTACCAATGGCCAAGATATTTTTCTGTCCTGGCTTTCAGAAGATAAGGGATACCAATTCGTCAAACTTTGAACATTGTCTCCGCCATGCTGTTGACTTCGCTATCTTAGAGACAGCGCGTTGGTATTCGGGACAAAAAAGTGAGCATTATCGATAACGATTGGGACATCATAAAAAAAAGGCCGGTTTCACCGGCCTTTCATTTTTAACTTACTTCAGCAAGTCCTGCAGCAAACCATTGAGTTTATGTACGAACGCGGCCGGATCATCCAACTGCCCGCCTTCGCTCAAGATCGCTTGGTCGAACAAAATGTTGGTAATATCGCCGAAACGCTCGTCGTCCTGCTCGTTCTTGATGGCTTTCACCAGTGCATGAGACGGATTTATTTCCAAAATCGGCTTAGCACCGCCCATACCCATCATATTCATTGACTGTCCGGCTTCTTTCATGATCCGCTCCATGTTCAAGCTCATATCGTATGAGCCGGTCACCAGACAGGCCGGCGACTCTGTCAAGCGATGACTGACTCTGGCCTCGCTGATTTTATCGCCCAAGACTTCTTTAATTTGTTTCAATACCGACTCGAAGTCCTTGCTGATTTCCTCCTGCTCTTTTTTCTCTTCTTCAGTATCCAGTTTATCAAGATCGAGCTCGCCCTTGGCAACCGATTGCAGATGCTTGCCATCGAACTCTGTCAGACTCGATACCAGCCATTCGTCGACTCGGTCAGAAAGCAACAGTACTTCAATGCCTTTTTTGCGGAAAATTTCAAGGTGGGGGCTGTTCTTCGCCGCTGAAAAACTATCAGCTGTGACATAGTAGATTTTGTCCTGCCCCTCTTTCATGCGGCTGATATAGTCGGTCAGCGAAACATCCTGTTTGGCATTATCGGTAAGGGTTGAGGAAAAACGCAACAGCTTGGCAACCCGGTCTTTGTTCTTGTGGTCCTCGATCGGACCCTCTTTGAGCACATTGCCGAACTGCTCCCACAACTTACCGTACTTCTCGGCATCGTCATTGGCGATACTTTCCATCAAGCCCAATACCTTCTTCACCGCACCCGCTTTAATCGCACTGATCTGTTTGCTTTGCTGTAAAATTTCGCGCGATACGTTTAGCGGCAGCGAATCGGCGCTGATGACGCCGCGAATAAATCGCAAATAACGAGGCATTAACTGTTCGGCATCGTCTGTGATGAACACCTTGCGTATGTAGAGTTTTACGCCATGTTTGGCATCGCGGTCCCACAAATCAAACGGCGCTCTTGAAGGCACATATAACAACATGGTGTATTCGTTAGTGCCTTCCACTTTGCTGTGAACATACGTCAACGGGTCTTGGAAGTCGTGGCCTACATGTTTATAGAATTCGTTATATTCGTCTTCGGTGATCTCGTCTCTTGAACGGGTCCATAACGCTGAAGCGGTATTAATGCTTTCCTCTTCGACTCGGGCCGGCGATGTTTCGTTGCCTTCTTCGTCTTTTTCCGCCGGAATCTCGCGATCCATCACAATCGGAATGGAAATATGATCGGAATATTTTTTTACGATGGAGCGCAAACGAAAATCTTCCAAAAACTCCTCTTCACCCTCTCTTAGATGCAAAACGATTTCAGTGCCGCGTTTCGGCTTGTCAAACGTTTCCAGCGTATATTCACCTTCCCCGCTCGATTCCCACCGCACACCTTCTTTTTCGCCAGCTTTGCGTGTGGTTAACGTAACTTTGTCGGCAACGATGAAAGCCGAATAAAACCCCACCCCGAACTGACCGATTAATTCGCTGTCTTTAGCCTGATCGCCGGTCAATTTCTCAAAAAACTGCTTGGTGCCAGACTTCGCGATCGTACCGATGTGTTCCTGTACTTCGGTCCGAGACATCCCGATGCCGTTATCGATTACGCTGATGGTTTTGGCGTCTTTATCCACTTCCAGACGGATTTTCAGCTCGCTGTCGCCCTCATAAAGACTATCGTTGGACAAAGCCTCGAAACGCAATTTATCCGATGCATCGGAACCGTTTGAAATCAATTCTCGTAAAAAAATCTCCTTGTTGCTATACAAGGAATGAATCATCAAATGCAGTAAATGTTTAACTTCGGTTTGAAAACCCAAGGTTTCTTTTTTTGCCTCAACAGTCATTTTTACTCTCTATTTTGTCAGTCAAAAACGGATAGCGAATAAATTGGGGACGAGTTTTTTGTTTTTCAAGTATGGAAAGTTTTCAAACTGCAGTTAAAATTATTGTCATATTCTAAAATTAAGTTTGTTAATTATCCGATAACCCACAGTTCACTGCTGAATGAAGCCGAAATTATCCACTCAAAAAATACTGATTGTCGAAGACTATCCGGTGATGCGTAAAGCCATCAAGGATATGCTGGGGACACTGGATGCGCATTTTATTGTCGAAGCGGATAACGGTGTCAACGCGCTGAAAGAAATGTCCAGGGAAAAATTCGATATCGTTTTATGCGATTACAATCTCGGAAACGGAAAAAACGGACAACAGGTTTTGGAAGAAGCGCGCCTGCGCAAACTTCTGCCATTTTCCGCCGTCTTCATTATCATCAGCAGCGAACAAACGCCAGGCATGGTGCTTGGAGCCATGGAAAACAAACCGGATGAGTATCTGACCAAACCGTTCAACGCGCTGCAACTGTTTTCCCGCCTACAAAGAAACTTTAAGCGTAAGGAGTACCTTTACACAGTTGAAAGGGAGATCGACCGCGGTAATATCGCTTTGGCCATCCATCATTGCGATAGACTACTGAATGAAGATAATAAAAGGATGCGCATGTATTTGCTCAGAATCCGGGCCGATCTAGCGCTTAATATTGGAGATCTGGCTAAAGCCGAAACAATTTATCAGGAAGTGTTAAACGAACGTGAATTGCATTGGGCCAAATTGGGTCTGGGAATTGTCGCATTTCAACGCAACAATCCCGATCAGGCGATAGAAATTATCGAGCGACTAATCAGTGACAATCCTCTTTATATGGACGCTTACGATTGGCTCGGAAAAATATATTTGGCCATCAACGAGCCGTTTAAAGCTCAGGAAATTTTGAATCACGCGGTTGATTTGTCTCCAACATCGATATTAAGACAAAAAAAGCTGGCGGCCACTGCGGACAAAAATAACAATCTCGATGTGGCCGAGCAAGCCTATAAAACGGTGGTCAAATTAGGCAAACATTCGGTGCACAAATCCAGCCGCGACTTCTCCAGTTTGGCAAAGCTATATTCCAAATCGAATGCCGACAAGCAAGCGTTGAAAATTCTTGACGACATGCGTCAGGAATATGTAAACAACCCCGAATCCGAACTGCGCGCCGCTACGCTCGAAACACAACTTTATAGGCGTCTGGGGGACGACAAATTATCTCAGGAAGCGTTTACCAGAGTTAAAATGCTTAGCGAAACTTTGGGTAAAAATACCCCCAAAGATTTGCAACTGGACTTGGTAAAGACGTATTTCCTCAATGAGGACCCTGAATCGGCCGACCGTATTCTGGAAGCTTTAATCAAAAATCATATTGACGACGACGAATTCATGGATGACATTCGCGACATGCAAAACAGTATCGGTAAACATAATCATTCCGAAATTCTGATGCAAAAAACGAAACAGGAATTAATCGATATCAACAACCAAGGTGTATCACTATTTAAACAGGGCAAATTACGTGAAGCGATGGAATTACTCGAGCAAGCGGCAAATCGAATGCCCGATAATAAAACTATCATTCTCAATATGGCCAGAATTGCGATTCATGATCTCAAAGCCTCCGGCTCCGACCCTAATGAGGAAAAAATATTGCGCGCCAACAGCTTGATTACCAAAGCCAAACAAATCGGCGTTGCCAGCGAAAAGCTGGGCAATATTCAGATGGAATTTGCCAAACTCACTCACGCCCGTCCTGTCAAAAAACACCATGCCGCTTAACCACCATCAGCATTTCTCCACCGTTCTAGCATCCACAGTACATGACATTAAAAATTCATTAGGGATTTTGCACGACCGAGTCCGTCGAATTTCCGCCCGTCGTGACCATGCCGACCCCGATTTCATGCAGTTGGAATTTGAGGCCAACCGCATGAACCACTGCATGATGCAATTATTGGCTTTATACAAAATAGACACTGAGAAATTTAATCTCGAAATCGACGAACATCCGGCGCACGAAATTCTTGAAGAAGTGCGCGCACAGCAATCCACCTTATTGCAAATGGATCGGACTAACCTAAGAATTGAATGCTCGGAAGAACTAATGAGTTTCTGTGATTTTGCCCATATCAGTAATGCCTTGGGTACCATCGTCAATAATGCCCAACGCTATAGTCGCGGTAACATCGTTCTTTCCGCAGACTACCACGAACATCATGTCTGTTTCTGCATTGAAGACGATGGGGAAGGCTATCCGAAAAAATTATTGGCGATAGACCCGATCAATTCTGCGCAAATCGACTGGATCAGCGGCAGCACCGGACTCGGTCTCTATTTCGTTGCCGTCATCGCATCGCTGCATCGTAATAACGACAAACAGGGGTTTATCCTTATCGATAACGAAAGTCGACTCGGAGGAGCCCGTTTCAGGCTATTTCTGCCATAAGCGGCATAGCACAAAACCCCAAACAAATCTCGAAGAGAGTCTCCCAACTATTGCCGGACAATTGTCCTTTTATTTGTCGGTCGGCTTTTGCGCACAGCAGCAATATATTTTGCAAATCGGTTAACCCAAGCCGATTAAGCGCCTTTTCGACCAAAGGCTTACGCTTGTCCCAAACTTTATATTTTGCCAACACGGTTTCTTTACGCAGCCCCTGTTCGATCTCTTTTTTTATCTGAAACACTTGCCTAGCTTCGCGACTCAATGCCCACAACACCACGGGTTCGACAATACCTTCGGCTTGCAAGCCGCGAAGAATCTTAATCGCCCGATTGATTCGGCCCGATAGCAAACTATCCAGCAAGATGAAGACGTCGAAGCGGGCACTATCGGCCACCATCTCTTCGACCGCCTGCTGGGAAATCGGCCCGCTACCATGCAAAATGAATAATTTCTCGATTTCCTGAGAAGCAGCTAACAGATTTCCTTCAATCCGCGATGCCAGTGCCTTTAAGCCATCTTGCTCGATTTGCATACCTTTTTTCCGGCTCCTGCGCTGCAACCATTTTAATAACTCCGAACCCTGTAAAGGCCAAACCTGAATGACCGCACCAACCTTATCAATATCCTGAAACCAGCGGGATTTTTGCGCCTGAGCCGCCAATTTACTACTGCTGATGATCAGGATCGTCTCTTCCGGGATATGCTTACAGTATTCGATCAAGGCCTTTGCCCCCTCGGCTCCTGGCTTTCCTGAAGGTATTCGCAGATCGATAATCTTTTTTTCCGAAAAAATGGACAATGAATCGGCTTCTAAAGCCAGTTGACGCCAATCGAAATTCCCTTCGGCAACCAATACTTCGCGTACGGAGTATCCGGCATTCCTGGAACATGCTCTGATTTCATCGGCAGCTTCTCCGACCTGTAACGGCTCATCGCCACAAACCAAATAAACGGGAGCTAACGATTTTTTTAACGCCGTCGTTAACTGCTCCGGTTGTATCCGCATGACATTCAGTTTTTCACCACGGCCCGCGCCCGCGCAACAATGGTTCGGACAGCTTGCCTGTATATTTCGCTACGGATCACGGACTCCTCATTGTTCTTGGCAAGAATATCCTGTTGGCTATTAAAGAAATCCCGACTGATTTCCAATTCCTGCTGCTCCATCAACACCTTGCCGCTGGCATCCATAAGCATGAAGCTCACCGTATAATTGAGCTCAAACTCGGTAGCTTTACCGACAGAATCCAATGACAACACCCGTCGTCTCATATCGTCCCTGAGAATTTTAATGACCATGCCCGCTTGGGTTGGGACTCCGACCAACTCACCATCCGCTGCTTTCAAGGATTGTCCCATTTCCTTACGCAAAAGAGTGCCCGCACCTTCAAGATAAACGGACTTCATTACCTCAGGAATATCGATAGCACTTCGTAAATGGTAACCGCAACTGGTCAAGGCAATCGTCAACGCGACAACCGCGCCAGTATTCAGTAATTTACTTCCCATGGACTTATGGTTTTTTCACCTTAAACAACAATATTAACCAGTTTTTTCGGCACAACAATCACTTTTTTGATCGCTTTATCTTCCAAAAATCGTCGGACATTTTCGTCGGCTAAAGCGAGCGCCTCAACCTCTTCTTTGGATGCCGACAACTCCACTTCCAGTTTACCTCGCAATTTGCCGTTTACCTGAACCACCATTTGTAAAGTATCCTGCTGCAGGGCCGATGAGTCGATTGACGGCCAATTTTCGAGAACGATATCACTGTCATGACCCAATTCGCTCCACAACTGTTGACAAATATGGGGAATAATCGGTGACAACATCAATACCACCGCCTCCAGTACCTCTTGCTTGACAGCTCTGCCGTTATCGGAATTGTCGTCAAACTTGGCGAGCGCATTAATCATTTCCATATTGGCTGCAATGGCCGTATTGAAAGTGTGTCGCCGACTTAAATCATCAGTAACCTTAGTTAACGCTTGATGCAACTGGCGACGCATATTTTTTTGGCTTTCTGTCTGCGCGGTTTTGTCGAGCCCTTGAATCGCCTGCTCATTATTTGCAGCATGCAAGTAAACTTGTCGCCAGAGCCGTTTTAAAAATCTGAAGGAACCTTCAACGCCGCTATCTGACCATTCCAGCGATTGGTCCGGGGGAGAGGTGAACATGGTATACAAACGGACGGTATCTGCACCGTATTTATCGATCAGCAACTGCGGATCGACACCGTTATTTTTCGACTTGGACATTTTTTCGATCGGACCTACCGTCACCGGCGAACCGTTCTCCAGTAATTTGGCGGTTACGATGCGTCCTTTGGCGTCGCGCTCGACATCGATTTGCGTTATGTTGAAATAACGCTTGTGCCCATTCTCGTCCGTTTGATAGAAAGTTTCGGCAACCACCATGCCCTGGGTCAACAGGTTTTTAAACGGCTCGTCGACGCTAACCAAGCCCTCATCGCGCAATAACTTGTTATAGAAACGGGCATACAGCAGATGCAAGATGGCGTGTTCGATGCCGCCGATGTAATGATCGACCGGTAACCAATAATTGACCTTCTCGTCCAACATAGCGGTATCGCTGGCTCCGGCATAACGGGCGAAATACCAGGACGACTCCATAAACGTATCAAAGGTATCGGTATCGCGTTTCGACGCCTTACCGCATTGAGGGCAATCGACATGTGGAAACGTGGGATGCGCCGCCAATGGCGATTGCGAACCGTCCAACACGACATCCCTTGGTAACACGATCGGCAAATCGGACTCAGATACCGGCTGCATCCCGCAATCGTCGCAGTAAATCACCGGAACCGGAGCACCCCAATAACGTTGTCTCGACACTCCCCAATCACGCAGTCGGAAGTTGGTCTTGCGCTGCCCTTTACCTTGTTTTTCCAAATGCTCGGCAATAGCATTAAAAGCATCGGTGGAAGTAAGGCCGTCAAATTGTCCCGAATTTTTTAAAATTCCTTTTACTGTGAAAGCTTGTTCGGAAATATCGTCATCGCTTTCATCGGCTGCAACAATAACCTGTTTAATGGCTATACCGTATTTTTTAGCGAATTCGTAATCACGTTGATCGTGTGCCGGCACAGACATGACGGCGCCGGTTCCGTAACTCATTAAAACGAAGTTGGCAATCCACACTGGAACCTGTTCACCGGTTATCGGATGAATCGCTTTAACGCCGGAATCGACTCCGCGTTTTTCCATCGTTTCCATAGCGGCTTCAGACGTTTCCATCACCTTACATTCATCAAGGAACGTCGCTATCTTCTGATTGTTATCCGCCGCCGATAACGCGATCGGATGCTCTGCTGCCACGGCAACATAAGTTACGCCCATTAGGGTATCCGGTCGGGTCGTGTAAATTCGAATCGGGTCATCTCCTCCCTCGACTAAAAAATCCATTTCCACACCTTCGGAGCGACCTATCCAGTTAGCCTGCATGGTTCTGACTTGCTCGGGCCAACCTTCCAGTTTTTCCAAGTCCTGTAGCAACTCGTCGGCATAGGCGGTGATTTTAAGGAACCATTGTGAGATTTCTTTTTTCTCGACTTTGGTATCGCAACGCCAACAACAACCGTCGATCACCTGTTCGTTGGCTAGGACCGTTTTATCGTTCGGACACCAGTTTACCGGCGATATTTTTTTATAGACCAGATCTTTTTCCAGCAGTTTCAAGAAAAACCATTGCTCCCAGCGATAATATTCAGGATCGCACGTTGCCAGTTCTCGCTTCCAATCGTATCCGAAGCCCAAACGCTTAAGCTGATCTCTCATGTAGGCGATGTTTTCATATGTCCAATCGGCCGGATGAACGCCATTTTGCATCGCCGCATTTTCAGCTGGCAAGCCGAATGCATCCCAACCCATTGGCTGCATGACGTTTTTCCCCTGCATACGTTGGAAACGGCTGATGACATCGCCTATGGTGTAATTTCTGACATGCCCCATATGCAATTTGCCGCTCGGATAAGGAAACATCGACAGACAGTAATATTTTTCTTTATCCGAATCTTCAGAGGCATTAAAAACGCCCGATTGCTCCCATTTTTCCTGAATATTTTGCTCAATCGCCAAGGGTTTGTAATTTTCTTCCATCCTGCTCGTCTTTTATCGGTCAAAAGCGTTAGAATACCTTACAGAAGCATAAATCTAAAGTGTCATTTAATGGAGAAAGACATGAGTGAAAATAAATTTATCGACGCATACAATAAGTTGATGGAACACCTTTATGAGGCAATGGACAACAGCCTGCATTCCGTCGCGGAAGCGATGGAAATTGCCAAAGAAAAAATTAGCGAACTCGGCGGACATGTCCAGGAATTCAGTCAAGAAGAACTGGATAAAGTCGCCCATTATGTCATGCGTGATATCGAACACGCGGCAACCGCGCCCACCCCGGTAAAAGACAACGATTCGTTATCGGAATGGCTTAAATTCGACATTGATTTGATCGAAAATTTCGCCCTTGCAAATTTTCTTGATATTGCCGACAAAACACGTATCGAACTTGCCAGAATTGAGAATGAAGCGAAACTCTATCATCCATATCTAAGCGGAGAAGTCACCGGTCCCGGCACTTTCGTCTGCGATTCTTGCGGCAAGCAAATAGCCTTCAAATCCACCAGCCTCATTCCCGCCTGTCCAAAATGCGGCGGTAAAAATTTTACACGCTGTTGATATTAAAGGTTTAAAGATCGATAATGCTGACTTAAATTCATTTGATTCAATCGGGGAAAAACATGCGCAGGGTCATCTTCAATCAAAAAGGCGGTGTAGGCAAATCGACTATAACCTGTAATCTGGCCGCTATCAGCGCGGTTGAAGGCAATAAAACTCTAGTGATCGATTTGGATATCCAATGCAATTCAACGCAATATTTATTGGGAGAAAAAATCGCCGATTCGGATAAAACCATCGCTCATTTTTTTAAGGATTGTCTGGGATTGGGGTTATTCGGTGGAGGCAAGGAAGGCTTGGACAACGTGATCCATGAAACGCCTTTTCCAAACTTGTATATCATTCCGGCGCACCCCGACTTGGAAGCTTTGCAGAGTCGACTCGATGCTCGCTATAAAATATTCAAGTTAAAAGAGGCCGTGGAAAAACTGCAAGGCTTTGACCATATCTATATGGATACCCCGCCGACTCTTAATTTTTATAGCCAATCCGCCCTTATTGCTGCAGAGAAATGTTTGATTCCTTTCGACTGCGACACTTTTGCCCGGGAAGCGCTTTACACTCTTTTAAACTCGGTTGCAGAAGTCAAAGCTGACCATAACCAAAACCTGGAAGTGGAAGGGATCGTTGTCAATCAATATCAGAAGCAGGCCAACCTACCTCGCCAATTGGTAGAGGAACTGGTTCAGGAAGGGCATGCAGTTCTGGAACCCAAAATTTCCCCTTCCGTTAAAATTCGTGAATCACATAGCTTATCGAAACCGCTGATTCACTTTGCTCCAAATCACAAATTAACCGACGAATTCCGAGCGTTATATTTAGAAATCAATCAATAATAAACTACTGAGGATTAGACTCATTTACCCGGTTCTAAAGGCCGGGTAAATAAAAGCTATTTACTTATTGCAAAACCTTTTTGTATGACCCCGTCTTGATAATATTTTCTTCTGTCGATATTATAACTCTCGGGCTTAATGATAGCTTTGATCGATATCGGAGCCCCTAAATCATCAAACACCTTATCGACTAAATCAACTACACGTTCTTCGACTACGTTTTTCTCCGGATCCAAAATCATCAAAATCTTAGGTCGTAAACGATAGTGATTGTTCACTTCGATAACTAACGCAATCGATCCGTCGCTTAGTTCAACAAAACAGCCGGGCGGATAAGCTCCAAGACTCTCAATGAATTTGACAACCAACCTCGCATCAAGATGACTTTCGGAAACATCTAACATTATCTTAGTTGCCTCGTGATGCGTACGTCCTTTTTGATAAACCCTGTCGCTAGTTATAGCATCATACATATCGGCTACTGCAACGATATTTGAATAGTATGACAACCCTTTGGCACTTATCTGCCGTGGATAACCTTTACCATCCATGCGCTCATGATGGGTCAGCGCCGTTTCGACAGCGCCATGAAAGATATTTGAACTGGACTTTAGCAATTCATACCCCAATGTTGTATGGCTCTTCATCATTTCCAATTCGTCGGGTTCTAGTTTTCCGGGTTTGTTCAAAACCTCAAGGGGAACCAACATCTTTCCCATGTCGTGCATCATACCGCACAATCCAACTTGGTTGAGCTTAGTATTTGATAACCCTATATGTCGCCCCAAAACAATAGACAAAACACAAACGTTTAAGCTGTGTTGTGCCGTGTATTGATCTTTAGATTTTAATTGGCTAAGCCATAAAAAAGCATCGGGCGAATGCAGAACGCTATCGACGCAAGCAGCCACCGCCTCTTTCGCTAACGTTCCATCAATACCTTTTCCGCTGGCAACCTTCTCCATAAAGTCGGAAACCAATATGCCCGCTTCTTGATAGTTCTTCTCAGCTCGATTAATTTCCTGTTCAAATGAACCTAAAACTTGAGGAGGTTTTCCAATGACAAGTTCTTCTTTGACAGGTCGATTTATGCTGGTAGCAAAAGCCGGTTTTATTTTTTTCTGCTTATCAACATCAATATAAACATAGTTACAGACATTTCTCAGCGTCTGTAATTCTTCTTCTGTTTCAATTAAAAAACCTTGAAATTTGAAGGGGGATTCTAGCCAAGGCCTGTCTAACTTAGCCACATACATTCCGGCAACAAGGCTATGTACCGGAGTGTAAACAAGTTGACTAACTGTCAACTCTTCAGTAGCTTTCGTTATCTTTGTATTTTTTTTCTTAAGAAAACGCTGAATTCTCGACAACATTGATAAATTATAGACTAGTTAAGAGCTTTCCTTCGTTTCTTAATAATCTTATTTGTTAACCTAAGCACAAAAGAAATTTATTTAGCATTACTAATAACGATATACGGTCTAACAAGCTGTTAGCTATATATCACATACACTGTAATTATAGCCAACTATTCAGCGTCCCAGAGACAAGCTAATTTTTTAATCTTTTTATCGCGAGGCAAATTATAGCAAACAATAGTAAAACCGTTATAATAGCCTTATCTTTAATCATCGCATACGGTGTCATCCCTTCTCTCGGGTAAATATTTCCAGTGATTACAGTTTTCTTAAACAGCGGAGCCTGGATCACTATTTTGCCTTTATGATCTATGATGGCGGTTGCACCGGTATTAGTCGCGCGTAATAAATAACGTCCCGTTTCCAAAGCCCGCATTCTGGCAATTTGTAAATGCTGGTGCGGCTCCAAAGAATCACCGAACCATGCATCGTTTGTAACATTTACTAAATACTTTGCTTCCGGTAAAGCATTTGTAAACACAGAACCAAAAGCATCTTCATAACAAATCGAGGCAGCAAACCGATAACCGCCTGCTTGCATTAATGGCTGATTATCTCCACCAGCCGTAAAATTTCCCAAACTGATTCCTAACAGATCAAGGATAAATCCAGATAACGGCTGCAACGGTAAATATTCACCAAATGGAAGCAGGTGATTCTTTTTATATTCTCCCCTTTCTTTACCCAGAGTAATTACCATGTTGAAATTTTCGTTTTGACTCTGGCCTTTAGCGGGAAGACTTACAACCAAGTCCGTGCTGTTTTGTTGAGCTTGCCGCTCGAGCGGATCTAAAAAAAACGCCTCTACCTGATGTAAAAACGCTGGGATAGCGGTTTCAGGCCAAACGATAACATCCGAATCCCAGTGTTGCTCTGTCATTTGTTGATAGCTCAATAAGGTTTTGATTCTATATTCAGGCAGCCATTTCTTATCCTGCCTGACATTACCTTGAACCAAGGTCACTTTAATCGGATCAGCAATAGATTCGGTCCAGTTAATAAGACTAAAACCGTAACCAGTTCCCCATATCAACAGTACGATAGCGCCATTTCTTTTCCATTTCGACCTTGCTTTAATAGATTCCGTGATTAATGCGATCGTTAACAATAGAATAAAACCGGTGCCATAGCTTCCAACCAAAGGAATATAGCCCGCTATTGGCGTATCCAGCTGGCTATACGCCACTTGTAACCAGGGAAAACCATTGAGTAACAAATACCCTCGACCATATTCGATCAAAATCCAAGTTACCGAAGCTATTAACGCATTTATTAACGGCGCGTTCTTAGATTTGAATTTGACAATTAAATAAGCCGTCAAACTAGGAAATATTGTCCAAAAAAGAACAAAAAACGCTGTTAACAAACCAGCGCCTATAAAATGCGCACCGCCGTAATCATGTATGCTGATATAAACCCAAGAGACACCGATTCCATACAGACCCACGCCATATAAAAAACCACGCAAAGCAGCTCTTCTCGGTGATATTTCGTTCCATGTAAAAAAAGCGAATATTAATGAAAAAACACCTAACAACCAATAGTCGTAAGGTGCAAATGATAATGCGAGCCCCCCACCAAATATTGGCGATACTATTTCCCATTTGTATTTTGAGAAAAACGACGTCATTTTACTCATAGAAGTCTGTTACAAAGCAGTTTTCAACTTATACCGATCAAAGTTGTAGATAATATCAGTACCTAGCTAAAAAGTGTCATTAGAATACCAGGACTATTACTCAGGAGTTTGAGAGTACTGGGTAGTGCCTTTCAGGCAAAAAAAAACCCGTCTGGGTAGACGGGTTTAGGATAAAGTGCTTGGCGATTCCCTACTTTCACATGGCAACCTGCCACACTATCATCGGCGCTAAGAG
>JBNLEI010000252.1:0-57264 GCA_050304855.1 Methylococcaceae bacterium | reverse complement strand
CAGATACAGCAAGATGCCGAGTGTCAGGTTTTTTTTGTTTAAAAGCGGTGCTTCCGCAGCATCAGCCTTAACTGACTCAGTTGTAGCAGCCATTTCTACCTCCTAAAAGATTATATAATCCCCGGTGACACCGGGAGTTCTAGTTTAAATCCTTTTACACCCCGCTTACACAATCATCATGCAAGCAGCGCCACTTCCTCCATAATGGTGTTAGAGAGTCTACCAGTTCGGCAGGCTATGTCAAGACAAATACTTTTTTTTTCTTCGTCAATTTTCATATAGACTATAAACAACTGATTTCCTTTTTATTGCCTATCCGGTTTTGGTACCATTCGTAAAATAACCGATTGCAAAGGGCTTTTTTTTCGATAAAATCCTGCCTTACTTACATTGACGGTGGCAAATATACCTCGTCATCGACCGTGCCTTCTTTTGTTTTTATCGAATCTATTTTTCTGTATTCCTACAATTTCATTTTATTAACGTTATGAACTTTAAATATAAATTTTTCTTATTTGTTGTTTGCCTAATAGGTCTGATCGCACTGCAAGTTAAAGTTGTTATGCCTCTCGTCTATGACGTCGTTTCATCCGACCTGTTTCTAGAAGATAGCGGGGACGAAGCTATCCTTAACACTGTTACCACTGATATGACCGGATACGCATTCGAGCAATGCAACTTATATATCGCCAAAGATCTGGGTTCTGATTTCGCCGCGTCATTTACCAGCCAGCCAATCAATGCCTGGCATATCGGCAATTACCAATATGTTATAAACGCTGATATTGACCTAACTCCTGAAGATGGCCAGTCTTTTACACGTCGATATGTATGCCGAATAAAATACAAAAACGGCGAAGACCAATCCGGAGCAACCAACAGCGAAAACTGGTCTGTCGACGGCATCAGCGGTTTGGATAATTTATAAAACAAAGGGAGGGGTGAACAACAACCCTCCCCAATTTCCCCCGCCAGTAAAATTTGCTCTCGTTCAACAAACTACTAACCATTCACTTCATCCTAGTTAGCGTAAAACAGGTTTCCAAATTAAAGCAAGCTTCGATAGTACTGTGTCATTCCTAGATCTTGAGCAATTTTCTCGCTGGTGATTTTACCTTTATAGGTGTTAATGGCTTTTGCCAATCCTCGATCTTCCAATAAATCCTCAATTGAATGCGAGGCAATTTTTTCCACATACCTAATCGTTTCATTGGTTAAAGCGATAGTCGATGTTCGTGGATAAGCTCCCGGCATATTGCTGACACAATAGTGCAATACATCGTGCACCGTAAAGACCGGATCCGAATGCGTAGTGGGTCTTGATGTCTCAAAACACCCCCCCTGATCGATACACACATCAACCACAACCGATCCAGGCAGCATTGATTCCACCATTGCTTCGGAGACAACCTTCGGAGCTTTCGCACCTGGTAACAATACAGCCCCCACCGCTAAATCGACCTCTTGAATACACGACCGCAGATTCTCTTCGGTGGAATATAAAAACTGCAGATCACCTGAGACTTCCGACTTTAACTGATTGAATTTGATATCATTGAGCCCAGCCATATAAACCGTTGCCCCCATGGCTACGGCCACTTTGGCGGCATGCCTTCCGACCACACCATCACCAATAATCAAGACCTTACCACTACTTTTTCCCAAAACCGTGGCTAATTGGACACCCCGCCCACGATTAAATGACGCCAAGTAGTAGCTCCCCATCAACACCGCCATATTTCCCGCAACTGCGCTCATTGGCGCTAAAATTGGCAATCTTCCTTGAGAATCTTCCAAGGTTTCATAGGCTATAGCAGTCACCTGCTCTTTTAACAACGCCTCAGTTAAAGACACGTCTACGCCAGTCAAATGAAAAAAAGTGAATATCATCTGATGATTGAGATACCGATATTCAGATAGTAAAGGCTCTTTCACTTTAACTACTAGATCCGAAGACCACGCTTCAGAGGCAGAAACGACCTTAGCGCCGGCTTGCGAATATTGCTCGTCCGTAAAGCCAGAACCGATTCCGGCATTGGATTCGACCATCACTTCATGCCTTAAATGCAGCAATCTGGCCGCCCCTTCTGGGGTTATACCCACTCTATTTTCTTTGTCCTTGATTTCTTTTGGCACTCCAATACGCATAATCTTTATCCGTCTGATGTAATGGCATAATTGGCAGCACCAAGCAGCGCCGCTTCGGGGTTCAGACAAATTCTGACCGATAATGTCCGCAACAATTCACGATATCGGCCTTTATTGACAAACCCGTCCATAAATTCGCCTTGTTGAAATAAACTCAGATTTTTAGGTGCAATCCCCCCCGCCAGTATTACACCTCCGTAAGCCAACGTTTTTAAAGCCAAATTCCCGGCCTCCGCCCCATAAATCCGACAAAACAATTGCATCGCCTTAATACACAGCTCATCTTTACCTTCATTAGCCATCTGACTGATTGCCGCTCCGGCTCCTTTTTGTATAACCAGTTCCTCGGTTTCATCTTGATGAGGACAATAACCAATTGCTTTTAAGAATTCATAAATATTTTGCAGACCCATTCCGGAAACTACCCGCTCATAGCTGACATGGCCGGAATATCTCTCCATCAAAAACCGGAGCAATTCAATTTCCAAAGCATCCTGAGGCGCAAAATCAGTATGGCCGCCTTCGGTCGATATAACATGATGTTTGCACCCGTTCCAACTAATGATTGCTTCGCCCAAGCCAGTCCCGGCTGCTAGAACCGCAATATTACCCCGATTGCTTTGAGCTTCGGAATTAAGCTCGAAAAAAGCTTCGGCAGGCAAACTCAACACGCCCCAGGCTGTCGCTTCAAGGTCATTTAACAAACGCACTCTATCCGAGCCAGTTATATCAGAGATAGTTTGCCTATTTATACTCCAAGGTAAATTAGTCGCATTACAATCCCCGTTGACAATCGGTCCGGCCACTCCTAAGCAAACATTGCGGATAACGTCTCTATGTCCATCCTCCAAAAACGATGACAATAAGTCATCGAATTTTTTAAAATCGGCACTGACTATATTTTGCTTCTTGACGCATTGCCCTGTTGCATCAAACAGCGCCAACAAAGTTTTGGTGCCTCCGATGTCACCAGCCAATATCATCATTCCGCCTCATAACTGCTAAACACTTGATAATTTCCTTCTTTATCGAAGGAAATTACCTGATAAGGATCTTTTCTCCCCCCCATTTCCATACCCGGTGTTCCGGCCGGCATCCCCGGAACGGACAGCCCGACTACCTTCGGCTTGATTTTCAATAATCGCTTGATATCTCTTGCTGGCACATGCCCTTCAATCACGTAACCATCGACAATTGCTGTATGACACGACGCCAAATTGCCGGGCACTCCTAATTTTTCTTTGATCGAGGACATATCATCGGTAACGATATCTTCAATATTAAATTGATTGTCTTGCAAATGCTTTACCCATTTACCGCAACAACCGCAAGTCGGGCTTCGATAAACTACGATTTCTAAGTTCTCAGAGCCTCTCTCGACCTGTTCGGAGCTTACAGTAAAGCTAAAAAGTAACATTATTGAAATCAAAAAGATTTTAAACATTTTCATTACTAAATTTCCTCGTTATTCGCCATTCAACGTCACGATTATAGTTCGACCACCGGCTCGATCACGATGTTCGCATAAATAAATACCTTGCCACAATCCCAATGCCAATCGACCCTCTGCAATCGGAATGGTCAACTCCGCCCCTATCAACACCGATTTGATATGCGCAGGCATATCATCGTCGCCTTCCAGCGTATGCAAAAAATAAGGCTCATTTTCAGGCACCGCTTCGGAAAAATACCCCTCCATGTCATGCCTGACGTCAGGATCGGCATTTTCATTAATCGCTAATGAAGCGGATGTATGCTGAATAAACAAATGAGCCAATCCAATCTGTATTTGAGTCAATTCAGGTATCTCATTGATCACTTGCCTGGTAATCAAATGAAAACCGCGACTCATAGCCGGAATTTTGATATTTCTCTGAATCCACATGTTACTGACTCAACAACCCAACAGGAATCAAAAAATAACTTAAGCCGCTGATTATGACTATGGCCATACAATTTAGAATAAATCCAACTTTCATCATTTCAGTCACTTTAAGTTGCCCAGTCCCAAAAATAATGGCATTCGGCGGCGTCGCAACTGGAAACATAAATGCACATGACGAAGCTAATACCGCAGGCAACATCAACCATGCTGGAGAAAACCCAATGGCTTTCGAAGTACTGGCCAAGATAGGCATTACGAGTTGAGAGGTCGCCGTATTGGATGTCAATTCCGTCAAAAGACTCATTCCTGCTGTCACCGCCAATACCAAGTCAAACAATAAAAAACCTTTCATCCCTGTTAATTGCTCCGCCAAATAAACCGACAAACCACTTTCGCTAAAACCGAAAGCCAACGCGAACCCACCGCCAAATAAGACAACAACAGCCCAAGGTAATTGGGTAAAGACCTTTTCATCGAGAATCGTGTTTCCACCAGTACGAAACGACGGTTTGGCGGGAATAAAAAACAAAATCACCGCCATCGAAATAGCGATACTACCGTCATCGATTAGATCGCCGAAAGGCAAAAATTGAGCCCACCCCGGTAGAACAAAGGAGCCGATCTCAATTCCTTTTCTACTGATCCACAAGCCGGCCGTCATCACAAATATAAAAATCACCACCCGCTCCGCAAAACTAATCGGTCCCAGCTGCCGTTTTTCTTCTCTCAGAAATTCAACCAGTCCCTCAAAACGGGGAATTGAATGCAGATAGACGACATAAATAATTAACGCCAACAGTAATAACAGCAGTAAACCGATCGGCAAGGCGATAATCATCCATTGCAGAAAACCGATCGAATCTCCTGCAGCCAATTGGTAAGCACGTGCAAAAACCAGATTCGGAGCCGACCCTACTAAAGTCATCATACCCCCGATTGAGGCCGAATAAGCGATCGATAGCAATAAACCGATACTAAACTGCCGAACCCAAGGTTGCGGAAGAATGTCCTGACAACGGACAATCACAGCCATCGCAATCGGCAATATAACAAGTGTAGTGGCAGTATTTGAAATCCACATGGATAGGCTTGCCGTAGCAACCATAAAACCTGACACCAAAGAAAAAGGCCTTTTTCCCGAGAAAACTAGAATATTTATCGCGATTCTTTTATGCAAATTCCATTTTTGCATGGCTAACGCGATCATGAATCCTCCGATCAACAAAAAAACGGTGGAGTTCATATATTGGCTGGCTGTCGCTTTACTGGATGCGACGCCCAATATAGGAAAAAAAACCAAAGGCAACAACGCAGTCGCCGCCAGAGGAATTGCTTCGGTCAACCAAAAAATAGACATCATCACGGCAATTGCCGCCATTGCTGTTATTTGCGAGTTAGGAGCAAAATCTGCAAACCATAATATCAGACCCGGAATTACAATACCGGATATCAAACCCGCCTTTTTTGCCAGCATCTTCAGCGATGATATGAAGGGCTCAACTCATGAACGGCATCAACCATGGCCTTGACGTGTTCAGGATTGACATCCGGCAAGATTCCATGCCCTAAATTGAATACATGACCTGAGCCGGAACCGTATTTTTCGAGTATTGATTGTACTTTATTGCGTATCACCGCCGGCTCAGCGTACAACGCAATAGGATCCATGTTACCCTGCAGCGCGACTTTGTCGCCTACTCTGGCCCTGGCATTAGCCATATCCGTTTGCCAATCTAAACCCAACGCGTCATATCCGGCCTCCGCCATCGCTTCCAACCATAAACCACCGCCCTTGGTAAAGAAAATGGTGGGTATCTGTTGTCCTGCTATGCTGGTATTCAATAATTCTCTGACTTGCCGGGCGTACTTTAAGGAAAAGTCGAGATAATCTTCTGAACTTAACATCCCGCCCCAAGTGTCGAATACCATAACAGCCTGAGCGCCCGCCTCAATTTGAGCATTCAGGTAAGCGGCTACCGAGTGGGCCAGTTTGTCTAGCATTTGATGCATTAAGCCAGGCTGTTCGTACATCATTCCCTTTACTTTGCGAAAACTTTTACTGCTGCCACCCTCAACCATATAAGTAGCCAAAGTCCAAGGACTTCCTGAAAAACCGATTAAAGGCACCCGGCCGTGCAGATTTTTTCTAATTAAACTGACGGCATCGGTTACATAACGCAGTTCGACCGTCGGATCCGGCACAATCAGGTTGTCGACATCCGCTTTAGTACGAATCGGACGTTCAAACTTCGGGCCTTCGCCTTCTACGAAGTAAAGCCCCAGCCCCATGGCGTCCGGAATCGTCAAAATATCTGAAAACAAAATAGCGGCATCAAAACGGAACCGTTCTAAAGGCTGTAGGGTTACCTCGCAAGCCAACTCCGGGTTCGTGCATAAATTCATAAAACTGCCGGCCTTTGCCCGAACCTCTCTGTATTCAGGAAGATACCTGCCGGCCTGCCTCATCATCCAAATCGGAGTTCTGTCAACAGGTTGTTTGAGAAGGGCTTTTATAAAAATATCGTTTTTTAATGCTGTCATTATATAAGTGTATGAGTTTTAAATGTCGGGTGTTTACAGCAGCCGTTTATCTGATTTCGGAATATATCATGATTCCAGCAAAAATCAGCCGGGATCGGTTATGAACATTGATTGAAAAAAGATTTAATGAGTGGATATCTGTTGTTGCAATGCTTTGAACGTTCTAACCCATGCTTTTCTGAACTCAGCCGGCAATGTTTTTTTCGCTTTTTCGGCTTCAGCTGACGTATCGTAGCGTCCATAAACGACCACAAACTTTTTCTGTTCCGGCTTATCCAATCTAAAATATTTAATCGAGTCACGATGACTTTGATATTTCTTTAGTAAATCCAAAACTGACGACTCTTGCGACAACACCATCAATTGCATGGTGTAGTCATTTGGCCTTTGTCGGCGAATCCATTCGATATCGTTTTTTAAAAACTCAATTTCCTCTTTTTTCGGTTTATGCAGATTTTTATCGACCTCTTCAGAGACTATTGCCGGTTTTGGTTCGCTCTCGACGAATTTTTTTTCCTCAACGGGCTTGATTGCTTCACCCTCTTCCGGAGTTTCGTCAATCGTCGATTGAGTATCGCCGGGGTCACCTGTTAATTGATTTTGCAAGTCCTCTAGCTCAGTTTGATTCAAAATATCCTGTTGGGCCATCTCAACCGAATTAAGCCCTCCATCAAAGATAATATTTTCATTATTTTCTTGAATTTGCTCTGGTGAGAAACTTTGATCTTCAGAAAATTTTGCGTCAGGTTGCTGCTGTCCGGCTTCTTTTATAGGAGGTATAACAGGTTCATTGCGCTCCACTTGAATGACCGGTGAGGAAATATCCACCGCTGCCACTTTGTCGCTGATCAACGGTTCCAGCGCAGGTAACTTGTTCTGTTGCCGAGCGGGATGTTGCAAATAAAGCATCGCACTTGAAAACAGACCAACGAAAACTATTATTAAAGCCAAACCCCATTTCATCCCGACTTTCGGCTCGTAATCAGACAAGCGAGGCAATTCGCTATGAATCCTGCCCGGAATACCGTGAGTTTCACTATAAAGATTATCGACTAAAGCGTCCGTAACCGCATTGAAAGAAATAGCCGCTCCCGGCTGCGCCGACAAATTTTGCAAAAATGTCATGCATTGCTTTTTATTTAAAGGCGGAATCTCAATGAAATGACATTCGTCTATTATGACGTCGGTACGAGTTTTGATATGCAACTCATCATGTGTTAAAGCCAACACAAGCCGTAAGCAATCGTTTGCGTTTGCATATTGAATCAAGGATGAAATCAGCCCGGGAACGAGTAAACCGGCATCATCAATCACTAAAACAACTTTCCGATTATTTTTTTGATAATGCACTAACAAATCCGATAACCCATGACCGGAAAACCCCGATTGCTGTTGCATTAATTGGTGCGAGAAACTCTCCAAAGCACTCTCAAAACTCAATCCCGACGATCCTTGCAAAATACAAATAGGCCATTGATCGCCATGGTTAGAGGCAAGTGTTTGCAGCAGTTTTGTTTTACCGATTCCCTTCGGCCCGCAAATGACCAAAGATTGACTTAAATTACTGATAAGATGGATCAATAAATCCAATTTCTGCGCACGCTCAAGCGTTATCAATATTTGAACCGAAGCTTTGGTTTGTTGCGTGCTCATCATCTTCTAACACATTGCCCAATCGTTAACCGGAATAGTTTTCGAGAGTCTGCTTCAACACTGACAGTTCCACATTAACAGGTAACGAGGCTTTTCCCAACGCCTCTAGTAAAATTACCCGTATTTTGCCATCGATGTTTTTCTTATCGACAGACATTAAATCTAAATACTTTTCAACGCTCATCTCTTTAGGCGACTCAATCGGTAACGCTGCCGCCTTGAAAATCGCTATGATTCTGGCAACCTCGTGATCTTTCAACCATCCTAATCGACACGATAAGTCGGCAGCCAAACAAGTCCCGATCGCTACCGCCTCCCCGTGTAAATATTCTCCGTACCCCATCCCGGTTTCGATGGCATGTCCGAAAGTATGCCCCAAATTCAATGTTGCCCTGACGCCGGACTCAAACTCATCCGCAGCGACAACCTCAGCTTTATTTTGGCAAGACCGTTCAATTGCGAACGCCAACGCCTCGCTATCTCTAGCCAGTAAGGCACCCACATTTTCTTCCAGCCACTGAAAAAAAGGTAAGTCCCTGATCAATCCGTATTTTATCACCTCGGCGATGCCGGCCGAGAGCTCTCTGTCAGGCAATGAATCAAGCACTTGGGTATCAGCGATCACACATTGAGGTTGATAAAATGCGCCGATCATATTCTTCCCTAATGGATGATTAACTCCGGTTTTTCCACCGACTGATGAATCGACCTGAGCCAACAAAGTAGTGGGGATCTGAATAAAATGGATTCCGCGCTGAAAACAAGCGGCCGCAAATCCTCCCATATCTCCTACAACCCCGCCACCTAAGGCAATGAGCGTCGCATTACGACTAAATTTTCGTTCCATCAGACAATCGAAAATTCTACTAATATATTCCAGCGTTTTATATTGCTCACCATCAGGAAGAATAACCACTTCCTGCCGGTGTTCCGCCAAAGCCTGTTGCAGCTGTGATAAGTACAATGGTGCAACGGTTTCATTAGTCACGATTAAAACCTGTTGAGATCGAATATGACGCACCAACAAGTCCTGCCTCCCTAACAACTCAGCACCGATATAGATCGGATAACTTCTCTCCTTTAAATCTACATATAATTCTTTCATTATTAGTTCATAATCCGCTTTGCGCCAGAAATACTTTCAAAATATTTTTAACAACCGTTCTGCTCGGCATTATACCGGTATCTATTCTATAATCCGCACACGACAAATATAAGCGCTCTCTCTCTTTAAAAAGCGCTTCGATGCGTTCCCTGGGGTTTTCGGTATTGAGCAACGGCCTTTTGTTGTCACGTTTGGTTCTTTGCAGAATTTTATCAACCGAACATTGCAAATAGACAACAAAACCATTTTGCCTTAAAGCCAACCGATTCTGCTCCTTAATAATGGCCCCTCCTCCAGTCGCTAACACGACACCTTCTAATTCGGTCAGTTGTCCTATTACAGCCAATTCACGTAACCGGAATCCAGTTTCGCCCTCGTATTCAAAAATGGTAGGAATATCAACACCGGTGCTTTCTTCGATCACCTTATCACTGTCATAAAAGGGCATCCCCAACGTCTTAGCCAATTGTTTGCCGATCGTAGTTTTACCGACTCCCATCAACCCGATCAAATATATATTTTTTGCCTGTTTCATGATATGAAAGCGATTAAAAAGCATAAAAAAAGGGGCATTATGCCCCTTTTTTTACCTCAAGTATAACTGCTTAGCTGGTTGACAAAGTACTTTTTACTATTTTCGGCGTAATAAAAATCAGCAATTCTTTTTTGATTTCACTTTTGCTCGTATCTTTAAACAACCATCCGATTCCTGGCAAATCTCCGAACCAAGGTATTTTGGCGATACTCTCGGTCGCAGTGCTTTCATAAATTCCTCCCAAAACTGCGGTTTCTCCGTCTTCAACTTGCACCTGAGTTTGCACTTCACTTTTATTGATCGGAATCGCACCGGCCGAGCCATCATTTCCGCCAACTTGAATAGGTTCCGTACCCGGCGCATCCTTTTTAACCAGCAATTCCATAATGATACTGCCATTCGGGGTTATCTGAGGCGTCACATTCAATTCAAGCACAGCATCCACTAATTCGGTCTTTGTCCCATTTTGACTAGTCGTTTGATAGGGAATCTGAATACCTTGTTTGATGATAGCTTGAACCCGGTCCGTGGTCATCACCCGTGGGTTAGCCAAAACTTCCCCTTTACCATTAGTTTGCAAGGCTTCCAATTCCAAATTGAGTACATAGTTAGCCCCTCTCGCCAAGGTCATAGCCAACGCACCGCCGCTCGTCGCAGTTAATGCATTAGTCAAATCGGTCAATGTTGAAGTGGATCCAACACCAGTCCCGCCCAAAGTAAAACTCTTACCTGATCCGACGTCATCACTGTCTTTAGCGGCACCGAAATTAACTGAAAAGTCACGGATAAAATCGGTATCGGCAATGACGACTCTAGACTCAACCAACACCTGCCTGATCGGAATATCAAGCAGCTTAATCAATTTGCGTATCTCTTCCAGCTGTTTAGCAGTATCACGAACAATCAGTGTATTCGTCCGTGGATCGACAATCACAGAACCTCTGGCAGAAATTAAACGTAACTCGTCAGTATCAACTGAACCAATACTACCTCCTTGATTAATCCCAGCTCCAGTCGTCTGCCCTGCACCTCCCACGCTACGTCCCGTAGACAATAACATTTTGCTGAAATCTTCCGCTTTAGCATAATTAATTTGGATATATTCGGTTCTTAGCGGTTCCAATCGTTTTTCGATTTTTTCTGCCGCGAGTTCGTCTTGCTCCATTTTGGTAATTTCTGCAGCCGGCGCGACAAATACCACATTACCACTTTCTCTTTTAGCCAACCCTTTTGATTTGAGCACCAAAGCCAATGCTTGGTCCCATGGCACATCGTTTAACCTTAATGTCACCGAACCACCGACCGAGTCTGATGCAATAATGTTAAGCTCAGTAAAATCGGCCAGAATCTGCAACACAGACCTAACCTCAATATCCTGAAAGTTAAGCGACAATTTCGCTCCTGTGTAAGGAAATTTGTTTTTTAGCAGCGCTGTTTTTTCTTCAATAGAGATTGGTCGAAACTCAACAGTCAAAAGCCCTTCGGACTGAAATGAAGAATAATCGTAATTACCATCAACCGTAGACACGGTAATGTTGACACCATTACCGCGCGCACTAGCATCAATTCTTTGTACCGGCGTAGCAAAATCAATCACATCATAACTTTTAACCAGCGACGCAGGCAATTTAGTGTTCAAAAAATTTAAGATGACCTTTCCGCCTTTCTCCTTAACATCGACTACGGTGTTAGGGTTAGAAAGCGAAAGCAATAAGCGTCCTTCGCCTTGAGGACCTCTCCTGAAATCGATCGCTTTAATGGTTTGTTGCGGAATCAATCGGCTGATATTGCTTTGCTTCAGCTGCTTCTTAACTACTTTTTCGCTGGTTGCAATCGATTTTCCAGCGTTCAACACGACATAATACTTATCGCCTTCCATTCGGGTTTCGTAGTCCACGGATTCCGTTAGATTAACAATCACTCGGGTTCGGCCGCCGGCTTCCACCACATAAACCGAGCTCGCTGCACCTTGATTGATTGGAAAACTTTTTTTGGCTAAATGGCTCTTCACTCCGGCAAAGTCCAACGCAATTCTTGCCGGATTATCGGTTTGAAATACTTTCGGCTCGCTCACCGGGGAATTCAAATCCAGCTGTAACTGAACTTTATTACCAGATAATGAGGAAAACTGTAACGATTCGATTGCTTTTTCACTAGCCGATACGGAATAAGCTTGCAGCAACCAAACAAAAACGACCATCACCCCGTATCTTTTCGACGAGATCGACCATTCCCCAAAAAAGTTATTCTGCTTAGTATTCATATTTAACCCTTAATTACTCCGCTATTGCTAATGAAGCCTGTTGCTCACGCCACATACCAGGCTTATTGTCCGGCACGATTTCCATCAATTCGATTTTATCTTCCAAAATTCGGATAATTTTTCCGTAATTTTTCCCCATGTGATGCCCGACCTGCACTCGGTGGATAGTTCCATCATTTGCTCTTATCAGCCCCCACAAGCCGTCTTTCATTGTCAGTGTCCCTACCATCCGCAACGTATCCAATTCATAAGACTCCAATTCTTCTCTCCGCCGTGTAGAGTCAGGTCTAATACCACTACCGGGCGCCACATCAGGATTATCCGCGTCAGCGAGTTTTTCAATCGGCTTAAACGGATCTCTCAAACCGTCCGGTTTAAAAATAAACGGTTCAACCACTTTGATTTCTGGTAACGGCTCAATCGTCCCTTTCGGACGGGACTTGACTTCGGAAATATATTTGGTCAAATCGCTGAAATCGTCACTACTGCACCCCAAAAGCCCGAACGAAAAGAAAAAGGCCGTCATTATCTTATCTAGCTTCATGACATTCAAAACAGAATTCATCTTTTTCTCCGTTTCTTTTTGGCAGGCGCTTGTTCCGCTACCCCTTCATTGTAGGTCTTTACCGTTGCCTTCATGGTCATCCCATTTTTTATTGGAGACATATTGACATCATGTACGGTAACAATCCTAGGCAAAGACGCCAATCCGCTGACAAACAATCCCAACTCCTCATATTTTCCGACAACCTCAATGCTAATCGGCAACTCTGAATAAAACTCTTTACGGATCTCGCCGCTGGGTTTAAACAATTTAAACTCCAATCCGCTAGCTAAACCGGTCTGAGAAATATCGACCAGTAAATTGGCGACTTCAGCTTTAGTCGGCATTTGCTTGATCATTTCTCCCAGCGAAGCTTCAATCTGCTGTAATTGATCGCGATAATCCTGTAAATTCACCGCTTTACGTTGCTTGCTTTCAAATGAATTTTTTAATGTCAGCTCCTCCGCTTCAATCTTTTCAAGTTCAGCCAACTGATCCATCGTAATATAATAATAATTAGCTCCGGCCACCATGAAACATACGATTAACACAAATGCCGCTTTAATCGGAAACGGCCACGTACCGGCAGCATTAAAATCCCAATTGATTTCGGATAAATTCATCGGCCTGCTCCTTTTTTCTCTTCTTCAGATTTATCCTGTCCCTGTTGCGCCATCATGCTGAAATCATTCAGATTCCCTTTCTTTTCCCCTTGACCTTTGATTACACTCAGTTTAGGCGCTTTTAGCCAAGGCGAATTTTCGATCGAGCGCATATATGCCGACACCCTAGCATTAGACTGAGCCTTGCCGTCCAATGACAAATTGGTCCCCGTCTGAACAAACTTGGTTAAGTGCACACCGTCGGGAGTTACCTTGGCCAGCTCATCAAACAAATGTACGACTTCAGGCCGGCTTTCTTGTAATTTCTGGATCACTTCGATTTTAGTCAGCAGCTTGTTTTTCTTTTCTTCGATATCCTTAATCTCTTTGATTTTTCTGTTGAGAACGGTAATTTCATCATTGAGCATTTGATTTCTTCGCTGCTGATATTCTTTAAGCCCCTCGATATAGAGATAAACTCCCGCAAGAAGCACACAGGTAATAATGACGGCAATACCAATTCCGATCATAAAATCCTGTTGTTTCTGTTTCCGCAGCTCTTCTCGCCAAGGCAGTAAATTAATTCTAGCCATTAATCAAAACTCCTTAACGCCAGTCCACAAGCGATCATCATTGCCGGAGTGTCATTACTCAAACTTTGCGGCTTCACTTTATTGGAAAGGGCCATGTTGATGAAGGGGTTAGCCACATAAGATGGAATACCTAGGTCCTGTTCAACCAATTTTTCCAACCCTGGAATTGAGGAACAACCTCCTGCAAGAATCACGCTATCCACTCCCCGATTAGCACTGGAAGAAACAAAAAACTGTAAAGACCTGGCGATTTGCTGCACCATCGCCTTTTTGAAAGGCTCCAACACGTCCGTAACATAATTGTCAGGCAGTCCTCCATGCCTTTTTGCTAACCCAGCCTCCTCATAAGAAAGCCCATAACGACGTTGAATTTCCTCCGTCAATTGCTTACCGCCAAAGCCCTGTTCCCTGGTATATATCGTCTTGCCGTTATGCAATACATTCAGCGTAGCCATAGTCGCACCGATATCAGCAATTGCTACCGTCTGGTTTTCTACCGAATCAGGTAGTTGATCGGCTAAGAGCGTGAAAGCGTTCTCCATAGCAAAAGCTTCCACATCAACAATCGCCGCTTTTAATCCGGCTATGTTCAATGCCTCAATACGATCGTCGATATTTTCTCGTCGTGATGCCGCTAGCAACACATCAACCATCGCCGGATTGTTTTCGGAAACCCCCTGAACCTCAAAGTCGAGATTGACCTCGTCTAGGGAATAAGGGATGTACTGATCCGCTTCGACCATGATCTGCTCTTCCATTTCTTCATCCGATAATGAAGCTGGCATCGATATAATCTTCGTCATCACCGATGAGCCCGCAACCGCAACACAGGCTTGTTTTACTCGCGTTCCTGATTGTTTTACCGCAGCCTTTACCGCATTGCCTATGACCTCGACATTAGTGATATTTTTATCAACCACGACATCCTGGGGCAAAGGTGCAACGGCATAACTTTCCACGCGATAACGAGCACCTGCTTTACTTAACTCCAATAACTTAATCGCTGCCGTACTTATATCGATACCCAGAACAACAGACTGATTCTTTCTAAACCAGCTCATGAACAAACCCTTATTTGATGTAGTGGCATAATATCTGCAGTTACGCCTTGTCTCAGCAAGAAATCAACTGTCAGAACCGCTTTCCAGCAAAAGTATAGTAGCCTTTTTATTTTTTCACAGGCTGACGGGCGGTTTATTTAAAATTTCTATTGTTCTTAATCACAAAAAAAGGTATTTTGAGTCCAATTTCGTTCTAATTTTTTCGGAATACAGTGTCTAAACACCGGACGTATCTCTTAACCACTCTTAAATGGCTTTTCATCTCATCAGTCTTTTTTTCAGCCTGCCTATTTTTTGCCGGCTACTTGTTCTATAAACAATTAGAGCAGGAACTTCCTGATGTAAAACAGCTACGCGATGTTCAATATCAAATTCCGTTGAGCATTTTTTCTGCAGACCATCAGCTAATAGCTCGCTTTGGTGAAAAAAAACGTATTCCGATAGACATCGAACAAGTTCCGTTACAACAGATAAACGCCTTTCTAGCCGCCGAAGACGACCGTTTTTATTCCCATCCGGGGGTTGATTACCAAGGATTATTGCGGGCAGTTACTCAGCTGATTCTAACCGGGCAAAAAAAACAAGGTGGCAGCACCATTACCATGCAAGTTGCACGCAACTTTTTGCTAAGCAGGGAAAAAACCTATATCCGCAAAATCAAGGAAATCATCCTCGCTCTGCAAATTGAGCAGGAATATTCAAAAGATAAAATATTGCAGCTCTACCTGAATAAAATTTATCTGGGTCACCGCTCCTACGGCATTGCCGCTGCCGCGCAAACTTATTACGGTAAGTCTTTATCGGAACTTTCTCTAGCAGAAATGGCTATGTTGGCAGGACTACCCAAAGCTCCTTCCAACAATAACCCGGTTACCAACCCCCAAAAAGCTCAGTTGAGACGGAATTATGTTCTGCGTAGAATGTTCGAACAGGGTTATATCGATAAAAAAGAACAGGATCTGGCGATTAGTGCACCAATAACCGCCACTCTTCACAATGAGGAGAACGAACTTTCCGCGCCTTACATAGCGGAAATGGTTCGTCAAACTATTTACCAGTACTACGGAGAAGAAACTTACACTTTAGGGCTTAATGTTTTTACCACCGTTACCGGCAAACTTCAGTCAGCAGCAAATGAAGCATTAAAACATGCATTACATTCATACGATCAGCGCCATGGCTATAGAAGTCTGCCGCACAAAAAACACGGCATTGACAAATCATTTATGGCCGACATGATTGGCGACACTCAAGTCGCCCTGGTCACGTCAATTTCAGATCATTCCGTCAACGCCTTACTCTCCGATCGCACCACTATCGAAATCCCTTGGAAAAATATCGAATGGGCTCGAATCTTCAAAAGCAGAACCTATATAGGACCTAAATTAAAATCACCTGCCGATATCCTAACCATAAATGACCTGATCCGAGTCAGACAATTACCTGACGGCAGTTGGGAACTAACGCAAGTGCCCGATGCGGAAGCCGCTTTTGTCGCTATAAATTCTACCGATGGAGCAATTCTAGCGCTAACGGGAGGCTTTGATTTTTTTCATAACAAATATAATCGCGTTACTCAATCGAAACGCCAACCTGGCTCTGGTTTCAAACCCATCATTTATACCACGGCCTTAGAACACGGTTTCACTGCCGCCAGCATGATTAACGACGCACCAGTAGTCGTTGAAGACCCCAAATTGGAAAGCAACTGGAGACCAGAAAACTATAGTCGTAAGTTTTTTGGACCGACTTCATTAAGAACAGCTTTACGTAAATCGCGTAACTTGATATCTATCAGACTACTTCGCGAACTCGGCATCACCGAAGTCACTCGAACTGGACGACGTTTCGGATTCAGCAGCGAACAACTGCCTAACAGCCTGTCATTAGCGTTAGGCAGTGGACACGCCACGCCTTTGCAAATGGCGAGAATGTACGCTGCATTTGCTAACGGGGGATTTCTGGTCACACCTTACTTTATTAGTCGCATCGAAAACAGGCAAGGTGAAGCATTATTTGAACACCACGCCGCTATCGCCTGTCCGCATTGCGAAGAACTGCATTCAGATAACGATAACGGTTATGCCCCACGAATCATGTCGCCGCAAATCAATTTCCTAATGAATACCTTACTAAGAGATGTGGTGCAACGAGGGACAGCAACCGCGGCAAGATCGCTAGGGAGTAGTGATCTTGCCGGAAAAACAGGCACTACCAACGAACAAAGAGACGCTTGGTTTAACGGCTTTGCTGCCGATATCACGGCAACAGCGTGGCTCGGCTTCGATAACTCTAAGCCGCTTGGTCATGGCGAAACTGGTGGAAAAGCCGCGCTTCCAATGTGGATTGAATTTATGAAAACGGCTTTACGCGACAAACCGGAAGCAGAATTGGAAAAGCCCAGCGGAATCAGTAGCGCTTTCATCAACCCTGAAACCGGTATGCTAGCCAGGCCCGGCAGTGACAACGGAATTTGGGAATATTTTAGAAATGAAAATATCCCTCAGCAATATTCCCCAACTCCATTCGTTGGCGAACGAAGCGACTCAATACCAGAAAGTGATTTATTTTAACGCCTCGAAAAACCTAGGCCGATTTAAATAAAAAACGGCTACAGCAAAGCTATATCTTAGCGCTCTTCTGGCGCCACGTATTCCCTTTGCTCATAACCAGTATAGATCTGCCTAGGGCGGCCAATGCGACGTTTCGGATCAGCCATCATCTCGAGCCAATGAGAAACCCAACCTGCCGTACGCGCAATCACAAACATCACAGTAAACATATCTTCAGGAATTTTTAGTGCCTTATAGATGATGCCTGAATAAAAATCGACATTTGGGTATAGTTTCTTTTCAATGAAATAGTCGTCTTTTAAGGCATGCTCTTCCAACGCCAGTGCCAATTCAAAAAGCGGGTCGTTATTAGAATATTTTTCCAACACCTCATAACAGGTTTCGCGAATGATCGTTGCGCGCGGGTCAAAGTTTTTATAAACCCGGTGACCGAATCCCATTAATCGGAAAGGATCGTTTTTATCCTTGGCTCGAGCAATAAACTCAGGAATCCTGTCCGCACTGCCTATTTCGGATAACATACTTAAAACCGCTTCGTTGGCACCGCCATGTGCAGGCCCCCACAAAGCGGAAATTCCTGCGGCTACGCAAGCATAAGGGTTAGCTCCTGTACTACTGGCTAATCGCACTGTTGACGTACTGGCATTCTGTTCATGATCGGCATGCAATATCAACAATATATTTAGTGCCTTAATCGCAACCGGATCAATATAATGATCGACGCCGATGAACTTTTGAGAGGGTAACGAAAACATCATATTCATGAAATTTTCGCAATAGCCGAGATCGACTCGCGGATAAATGAACGGCCAACCAACCGAATGTCGATAACATGCCGCGGCAATAGTCGGAACCTTCGCCAACATCCTCATCGCCGAAATCCGCCGATGCTCGGGATCATCCATGTTCAGCTCGCTATGATAAAAAGCGGACAGCGACCCCATCACTCCAACCATCATCGCCATTGGGTGAGCGTCATAATGAAAGCCGTCGAAAAAACTCCGCAGGGCTTCATGTAGCATCGCGTGATGATTGATTTCGTCAGTAAATTCCCATAACTCCTCTTTTGTCGGCAATTCACCATTCATAAGGAGATAGGCGACTTCCAGGAATGTGCTGTGCTTGGCCAATTGTTCTATCGGATAACCTCGATACAACAATACTCCTTTTTCGCCGTCGATATAAGTAATGGCACTCTTACAACTAGCCGTCGACATGAAACCGGGATCATAGGTAAAAACTCCGAGCTGTTTATTCAGAGTCCCGATGTCAATCGCGGGAGTTCCTTTGGTTCCATGAATAAGCGAAAACTCCGCCTTTTCCCCGGAGGTTTCAAGCGTAATTGTTGCGTTGTCTTCTGCCATATCGGAACCTTCTGCTTACGGTATGTTAAAAATTGCCGAGGATCACAGTAATTTTATTTTCCGAATTTTTTACGGAATTTGTCCACTCGTCCAGCTGTGTCAACGACTCTTTGCTTTCCTGTATAAAAAGGATGGCAAGCAGAACATACCTCGATATGAAGGTCTTTACCCAATACGGAACCCGTTTCAAAAGTGTTTCCACAACCACAGGTCACAGTAATTTGTTTATATTCAGGATGAATTTCTGGTTTCATAAATTTCACATTCCCCGCTACGGGCTACATACTTGATAGAGAACTGCGTATAATACGACTTCCCAAAACAAACCGCAACTGTGTTTTATTCGTGCGAATTATCACCTTAAATGTCAATGGCATCCGGGCCGCTGAACGCAAAGGTTTTTTTCAATGGCTGCAACAACAAAACTCCGATATCGTTTGTTTGCAAGAAACCAAAGCTCAGGTCGATCAACTCAAATCCGAGAACTTTTGGCCAAAAGACTTCCACTGCTTTTATCATGATGCGGAGAAAAAAGGCTACAGCGGTGTCGCGATCTACAGCAAGCACAGACCCACAGTCGTCCAACACGGCATTGGCGGGCCGGAAATGGATACGGAAGGCCGCTTTATTGAAGTCCGGTTCAATAATTTAAGCGTAATCTCTTTATACCTTCCTTCCGGCACATCGGGTGAGGAAAGACAAAACCTGAAATTTTCGTTGCTTAATCGCCTGGCTCCTTATCTGCAGGATATCGGCAATAACGGCCGAGATTATATTATCTGCGGCGATTGGAATATCGCTCATAAGGAAATTGACTTGAAAAACTGGAAAAGCAATCGGAAGAACTCCGGCTTCCTTCCAGAAGAACGGGCTTGGCTCGACCGGTTATTCGACAACAAAACCTGGTTTGACGCATTCCGCCTAGTCAATCAACAGGCCGAACAATACACATGGTGGTCAAATCGCGGTCAATCTTGGACCAAGAATGTCGGCTGGCGAATCGATTATCAAGTCATCAACAGTAACTTAAAAGATAAAATTCGTTTCACTTCAATCTATAAAGATGAACGGTTTTCCGATCATGCCCCTTTAATCATGGATTACGATTACTCTCTGTAGGGATCGAACCCCACTTTATCAGCGCTATCACCAGAATAATGGCGGGAAGACCGATTAATGCCGCATAAACGAAAAACAGCTCATATCCAAATTGCTCAACAACCCGTCCCGACAATCCACCCAACAATTTGGCCGGCAACGTCATTAAAGAACTGAACAAAGCATACTGAGTCGCAGTATAGGCACTGTTGGTCAAACTTGACAAATAAGCGATAAAAACTGCAGTAGCAATCCCCCCGCTTAAGTTATCCGCACTGATAACAGCCGCAAGCAATGACAAATTTGGCTGGCTAACAGCCAACCAAGCGAACAGTAAATTAGTAGCAGCCACCATCACCGCTCCAAGCAACAGTGGTCTCATAATACCGAAACGCACCACCAGCACTCCGCCGACAGACGCCCCGAGAATCGTCATAAAAAAACCGAATATCTTACTGACTTCGGCAATCTCCTGCTTACTGAAACCCAGATCCAAATAAAAAGGATTGGCCATAACGCCCATCGTAATATCGCTTAACTTGTAAACGGCAATCAGCAATAGAATAACCAGCCCTCTTTTGCCGTTGCGGGCAAAAAACTCAACAAACGGACTAACAACAGCATCGATGAACCAAGCCAGTAATCGAACCGGCGCTGGGCCTTTTTTATCGACTCCGAAAGCCGATTCTAGCTCACTTTCCGTTTTTTCCGTTCGCCTGTCAGGTGAATGCACCGGCTCGCGGACCAACAATGTGGTGACAACCCCCACTAACATACCCGCAGCCATCGCATAATAAGCCGCCTGCCAACTAACAAACGCCGCTATATAAAAAGCCCCTGCTCCCGCCACCAACAGTGCGACTCGATAGCCAAAAACATAAGCGGCGGCCATTGCCCCTTGATATTCGGGCACAGCGACTTCAATCCGATAAGCATCAACGACAATGTCTTGCGTTGCCGAACAGAATGCAACCACGATCGCCAACAAAGCGATTTCCTGCAGATGCATCTGAGCGTCCGCACTTCCCATTCCAAACAATCCAACGGCGATTCCGACTTGTGCAACCAACATCCAACTGCGCCTTTTCCCCAAAGTACGGGATAACCAGATCAATTGCAATCGATCAATGACAGGGGCCCAAAAAACCTTGATGGAATAGGTAACACCGACCCAACTGAAATATCCAATAACGGAAAGAGTGACGCCCTCGTCACGCAGCCACGCCGAAAGCGTTGAAAAAACGAGAAGAAAAGGCAGACCGGCCGAAAAACCAAGAAAGATCATGCTCAGCACTGATGGCTGAGCATAAACCGAAAGCGCCTGACGCCAATTATAAAACCTGGCCATCAGGCACCTCCAAGGATATTCGCCAATAAAGCGAAATTGCGGATTACCCGTTAATCAGGTAGTGAACAAAAATACTTGCCGCGTAACCGCCCGCAATCGCTGGCGTCCACTTCAAATGGCTGAAGAACGTGTATTTGTGTTTTGACTGCCCCATCAAAGCGACGCCAGCAGCCGAACCGATCGACAACATTGATCCGCCGACACCGGCAGTCAAAGTGACCAACAGCCATTGGTACAGATCCATATCCAGATTCATGCTCAAGACCGCAAACATCACTGGGATATTATCGACGATAGCGGAAAGAATGCCGACCAGAATATTGGCACCGGTCTGCCCCAGGCCATCGTACATGGCGCCGGACAACAATTCCAGATAACCGATATACCCCAAACCGCCAACCGCAAAGACTACCCCGAAGAAGAAAAACAGGGTGTCCCATTCCGCATCGCGTACTTTATTAAATATATCGAACTTATCTCCCTCATCCGAATGGTATAAGGTTTTCAACCTGAAACCGTAAATCAACAGGAAAGACAATCCGACCATCATTCCCATGAACGGCGGCAAATGCAAAAATTGCTTGAAACTAACGGCGGTGACAATGGTTAGCAAAAACAGCACACAAACCTGAATCGCACCCGGTTTCATTTTCACCGCTTTTTCGTGCGTCGCCTCTGGTTTTTCATCGGGGACAGCCATATTCATAAAGACCGCGGGCACCAAATAGTTGACCGCGGAAGGAATGAACAGCTTAAAGAAATCGAAAAACTCGGCATAACCCGCCTGCCATACCATCAAGGTGGTAATGTCGCCGAACGGACTAAATGCACCGCCGGCATTAGCCGCTACAACCAAGTTAACGAAACCGATTGCCACGAATTTTTCGTTATTGGCCCCGACCGCCATCACCACGGCACCGACCAATAATGCAGAAGTCAGATTGTCTGCAACGGCGGACAGGAAGAAAGTAATGACGCCAGTAATCCAGAACAGTTTCCGATAACCGAATTCTTTTCTGACCAACCAGGAACGTAATGCCTCAAATACGTCACGCTCGGCCATTGCGTTGATATAAGTCATCGCCACTAAAAGAAATAGCATTAATTCGGCATATTCTTTCAAATTAAATTCGAAAGCTTCATGAACAGCCTCGACGGAAACCCCCGCTGAGTTGGCCAAAACCGCCGCATGAGCCCAAATGATACCGGCTACCAAAATCACCGGTTTGGACTTGCGTAAACCGGTAAATTCTTCAGCCATCACAAAACCATAAGCGATCCTAAAGATCAGCACCGTATAAATGCCTCTTTCCGTTCCGGTCATGCCCAGATTAGCGAATTCAGCAGCCATCGCCATTCCCGGCACCGTAAAAAGGCCCGCAACGATCAATAATATGCGCAACAAGACAACCCCCTACCCTAAATACTTATAATGAAATAATGATTAACAGCAAATCGAAACAACCGCGTATGTTATCCGATATAATTAACTTTGTCATTTAATCGCACGCGGTATATCATTGACGGCCAAGTCACACTCGCTGTAGAAAGCGCAAAACGACCATGTACCAATATAACGACGACGATCAAACTCTCATTGAAGAAAGGGTTGCCCAGTTCAGAGGGCAAACCGAACGCTATTTAAATGGTGAAATCGGCGAAGACGAATTTCGCGCCTTACGGCTGATGAACGGCCTCTATGTCCAGACACACGCCCCAATGCTTCGAGTTGCAATTCCTTACGGTTTGCTATCTTCCACTCAAGTTCGCAAACTGGCCAGCATTGCTAGAGACTATGACAAGGGGTACTGCCATTTCTCGACTCGCCAAAACGTTCAATACAACTGGCCGGAGCTTAAAAAAGTTCCTGATATCCTGGCCGAATTGGCAACGGTTCAAATGCACGCGATCCAGACCAGCGGTAATTGCATGCGCAATACGACGACCGATCACTTGGCCGGCGCATGCGTAGACGAGCTGGAAGACCCCCGCCCGTACTGCGAGATTATCCGTCAATGGACGACGTTGCATCCCGAATTTGCCTATTTACCACGCAAATTCAAGATTGCTGTCAGCGCTTCCAAGCAAGATAGAGCTGCAACGCAATTTCACGATATCGGAGTCCATTTAGTCAATAACGACGAAGGCGAAACCGGCTTTAGAATTCTGGTTGGCGGCGGGCTCGGAAGAACACCGGTAATCGGACAGGAAATCAAAGCTTTTCTAGAAAAGAAACACTTGTTATCTTACTTGGAAGCGATTTTGCGGGTCTATAATCTGCATGGCCGGCGAGACAACAAATATAAGGCGCGAATCAAAATTTTGGTTCGAGAAAGCGGTATCGAGAAAATCACTCAGATGGTCGACCAGGAATGGCTGCAAATTCGCGATGGACAGGAACTCAGCGATGACCGCATAGCCGCTATGCAGACTCATTTTCAACCCCCGAACTATGAAACGAATGCTGCCGACGACACAAGTTATCAACAATTTCTAAAAACGGACCCGGCCTTTAACCGCTGGGCCACCCAAAATACAACTGACCACAAAATCGCCGGCTATCGCAACGTGTTCGTTTCACTTAAAGCCCCAGATTCTCCGCCCGGAGACGTCACCCATTCTCAGTTGGATGCCATTGCTGACTTGGCTGAGCAATATAGCTTCGGCCAAATCAGAACCACTCACCGGCAAAACCTGGTGATGGCAGACGTCAAGCACGCGGACTTATATGAATTGTGGCAAAAACTGGATGCGTTGGAACTAGCAACGCCGAATATCGGCACGGCAACCGACATGATATGCTGCCCCGGCCTTGATTTTTGCGCTCTGGCTAATGCCGGATCCATCGGTATTGCCCGGGAAATCAATGCAGCCTTCGATGACATGGACTATCTGCATGACATCGGCGAAGTCAAAATCAATATGTCCGGCTGCATGAACGGCTGCGCCCATCAAAGCGTAGGGCATATCGGAATCCTGGGGGTCGATAAAAAAGGCGTGGAATGGTACCAGATTACATTAGGCGGCTCTTCAGAAAATGAAGCTGCTATTGGCGAACGCCTGGGACCGGCGGTCGCTAAAGATGAAATTACTCCCGCCATTACTAAAATCCTCGACGTATATGTCAAACAACGCCTCAATGAAGAGGAAACGTTTTTACAAACCGTCAAACGTATCGGGTTAAATCCATTTAAAGAACAAGTCTATGCAAATCATTAAAGACAGACAGATCATCGATAACACCTGGACTTTTATCGCCGATGACGTCGGACTGAAGAATGGCGATATTAGCGTTTCTTTGAATCGCTGGAAAAAAGACAAAGAATTAATTGCCAATCGCGACGGACGGACCGGCGTTCGGCTGAGCTCAACAGACGACATTGCTGTTCTGGCTTCGGATCTAAATACAATCGACTTGATTGAACTCGATTTCCCAGCATTCACCGATGGCAGGGCCTTTTCCCAAGCTCACCTATTAAGAGACCGCTATCATTACCAAGGAGAAATCCGTGCAATCGGCAGTTTTATGGCTGATCAAGTATTCTACCTGAGCAGTGTGGGAGTCAATGCATTCCAATTAAAAACGGAAAAAGAATTAGATACCGCACTCTCGTCTTTAAACGATTTTTCGGTACGCTACCAAACATCAACCCGATAAAATAGAATTTACCGATAACACGCCGGGTGCTTTCGGGCACCCGCATTTTCTGCAGAAAACTTCAACTTCTGAAGAAGCCAATTTGGAATTATTCTTCTCGCGGATTCTCCGCTTCTTCGAAGCTCTTACAAACAATAGTAGCGAGGTCATTCGCCCCCGAAAAATTGATTCCATCGCGGAATGCGACGTCACCTCTCTAGCCAATAGCCAGACATCATCTGATGATGGCAAAAAGGAAATAATCAAAGCTCCGGTAAAATAGAGCGCCTTTCTACCCCGCTCATACCACTCTCCCACATCGACGACAGCGATGGGAGGTGCCGCTCTGCAAATCACTCGACGAAAAGGGAATGGACATAAAAAAGCCCGCAAGATAAGGAATCATAGGATTCGCTCCACTACGGGCTTTAAATTTCATTTCATCTCATTTCTTTATTTAAAAATACTAAGTCCCTTCAATAATGTCAGCGCCTCATGCAACGGATAATCTTTAATTTCCATGCTGCCTTCCTCCTCTTCCTTCTTATCTCCAGATATCCCCTTGCTTTTCTTTGTGTTGCCGTTTTTCAGGTGATGAGACAAATCTGCTTCTTTGATTGGCTCAAATTTGGCTTGCTCCAAGGATTCAAGCTTGACTCTAGCCAATTTGACATCCGGCTCAATCCCCTCCGCCTGAATCGACCGTCCTGACGGCGTATAATACCGCGCTGTCGTCAATTTCACCGCGGCACCGTTGCTGGTGGGCAAAATAGTCTGTACGGAACCTTTACCGAAAGACTTCTCGCCCATGATGATAGCTCGCTTATGATCCTGCAACGCACCGGCAACGATTTCCGAAGCCGAAGCCGATCCGGCGTTGATTAGTACCACAATCGGCGCCCCGTCAAGAATGTCATCCGGCGAGGCATTGAAACGCATTTCAGAATTTTTAATCCTGCCTTCGGTGAATACGATCAAGCCTTGCTCAAGGAATGCATCACTGACTTCCACAGCGGCGTTCAAGACCCCGCCCGGATTATTTCTCAAATCCAGCACAATACCTTTCAAGTCGCCATTATTTTCTTTTTCCAAATCAACAACGGCATCAATCAGGTTCTGACCCGTGCGAGACTGGAAGCTGCTGATACGCAAATAACCGTAATCTTTTTCTAAAAGTTTACTTTTAACGCTTTTGACTTTAATGATTGCGCGAACGATCGCTATCTTAAGAGGCGACTCTTCCCCCTCCCGGATCACTGTCAGTACAATTTCGCTGCCCGGCTCACCCCGCATGATCTTGACTGCATCCACTAATGTCATCCCTTTAACCGGCTTGTCATCCAATTTTACGATCAAATCGCCTGCCTGCATACCAGCCCGCTGAGCTGGTGTATCGTCAATAGGCGCGACCACCTTGACGAAACCATTTTCCATCGTGACTTCGATACCCAACCCACCGAACTGACCGGTTGTCCCCTCTTTTAACTCCTGATACTGCTCCCCTTCGAGATAAGCTGAGTGCGGGTCAAGCTCAGCCAACATACCTCGAATAGCGCCTTCCAGCAATTTCTTATCGGTTACTGGTTCAACGTAATCGCGTTTTATGCGCCCAAACACTTCCGTAAAAGTGCGTAACTCTTCAAACGGCAGTGCCTGCAAATCCTCTGGAACTTCAGACTCTTCCTTTTCGGCAAAAACGCTGCCGCAGGTGCTCATAAAAACACCCAGCAAAAAACCAAGAGTCAGGATTAATAGATTTTTCTTTTTTAGCATGTGCTTAAAACTCCAAGTACCTGATTTTATATACAAAACATTTCAGGTTAACAATATGATCAACATCACAAAAATAATTATCCGACTCTGTCTTTGCGCATTTTACGGCACCAAGTGACCGGGTCGACCGGTTTACCCTTTTTTCTGATACCGAAATACAGTGCCGGCTTGGACCGACCGCCGCTTTTGCCTACCGACGCAATCACATCTCCGGCCTCGACCCATTCGCCTTCGGTTTTGTAAAGACTCTGATTGAAAGCATACAAAGTCATATACCCATTACCATGGTCAATAATAGTCAACAAGCCGTAGCCTCGCAACCAGTCGGCATAAACAACCCTTCCTCTAGTCACCGCATGAATATTAGATCCTTCTGCAGCATTAATCAGAACACCATCCCAGCGGCTCTCTGCACGTGAACTACCGAACTTCTTAATCAACCGACCTGCTAGCGGCCACGGTAATTGCCCCTTTAACTGAGCAAAAGGTTTAGCCGGCCCTTCTTGAAAGGGAAAACCATCGGCGGATTTCTGCAAGGAAGCAATCAATTGTTGTAATCGCCGCTCATTAATTTTTAACTGTTCCAACCGCGTTTTTTTGCTGGAATACTGATTATTCAACTGAACCAACAACTTCTCGCGTTCCTTCCTGACCGCTTGCAATTCGTTTTGTTCGTGCCGATACTTACCCAACGTATCGGTCAGCGCAACGGCCTCTTGCTGTTTCTTATTTTCCAATTGTGTAAGCGTACGAAAATTTTCTTCGACAATTTTTAGCTTATCCAACCGGGCTTTATTCAAATAATCATAGTAGACCAACATTCGGCTGGACAATTCCGGATCTTGTTGATTAAAAATCACTTTTAGACGCTCTTTGCCTCCCATAGCATGAGCAGACCGAATCTGCCTCTCGAGCTCGTTTTTTTGCCTGACAACTGCGTTCCTGGCGACTTCGATCTTGCGTCCGATCTCCTTCAAAACGTCTCGCTGCCGGTCAATCTCAATCTGTAAGTCTTTGACGATACGGGCAATCTGTCCGTAACGTATTTCCTGCTCCTTCAATTGCTCATGCAGCCGGTTTTTCTCCAATTGCAGACTATTGACTTCAGCATCCACCTGCTTAATCTGACTCTGCAACTGATTTAATTGGCGTTTGCTGCTCTCAGCGGAAGTTTGTCCCCTTCCGGCAAAAGGACAAAGCGCCAGAAGCAAAAACCATAAAACCAAGTTGCGGTGATTTGCCATCATTAGTCAACCAACAGCGAACGTCCCGTCATTTTCGCGGGCTGCTGCATAGCCCAAATTGCTGCCGTCGTAAGGGCTATATCAGATAAATCCTCTTGCTCGGCCGGACTTCCTAGACCAACTACATACATAATAGGTGTTTTATTTGTCGTATGGGATTGCATATTTTCGTTCACCATCAGCTCAATATTAGCGTGCTCCGCTGCCACCGACATTTTCCCGCAATGAAGCATCAATGGCTTCAACCTCTATGCCAAATCTACCGGCGTACCTTACCATGTCGCAATCGGCGTAATTACAAATAACCACATCAACCGGCCCCCGCCGAACGCATTGCTCCAATGTTCCGTCACCTCTTCCGGCTCACTCATCTCAGGTTGCATATCGAATATTTTGACTTTTGGTGAAGACATGTTCTCGTCTTCCTCCCCTCGAACAACTCATCCCGGCACGGGGGCATTTACCACGAAAATGGTGTGGATTTTTCCATTCCAGCAGCCAAAGCCATCAAGAATGGAGACACTAAAAGTTTAAAGCAGCTTACCAAATCTACGAACTCCAATTATATATCTCTTCAAGAGATTGACAGCTAGCTTAAAAATTCAATCGTCCATTTCGGCTATACCCGCTGACGACAACATATAAAAGTTATTGAACAATATTCATTACTTTGATAAATTCTAGGCTTTTATTTTGTCTTTTTGGCAAAAGAAGCAACTTTAAGAAACCATTATATCAATACTCGAGTGTTGTCGTAGGTTATATATGGCCGAATTAAATGTGTTTCAATTAGTACGCTGAACATCACTCAACAAGGTTAAGCCTTACATGGAAACAGAAGAACATATTCTTTACAATGATGCCGAGATTAATCGCGCCGCTCGCTGCTTAAAAGCAATGTCTCATCCCTTACGATTAAAGATTCTTTGCGTGCTCGGCAGCAACTCGATCAGCGTCCAAGATATTGTGGAACAGGTTGGCACCAGTCAGAGTAACATTTCACAACATCTCGCCATTCTTAGGGAAAAAGATATTCTCGGCTACAAAAAAGAAGCCAATCGCGTCTATTACTTCATCGACGATGAACGCATGCTAAAACTCATCCGCATGATGCGGGAAGTTTTTTGCACCAACTGTCAATAATTCCTTCTCTCCAAATTTAATTACTCCACGAAGAAATTTCAATGGATCAATATTTAGAATTTATTTCCAATCATTACTTACTTTTTTTGGCGCTAGCGGCAGTCACCTTCCTGCTAATTCAAGATTTTGTGGAAAATTCGTTCAACAAATTTTCCAGTATCTCACCGATGATAGCGGTGACAAAAATGAATAGCGCCGAAACCGCAATTATAGATGTCAGAGAGCCTCACGAATTCATCAAAGGTCATATAGAAAATTCCATCAATATCCCATTAGGGAAATTCGACGAGCAACTGCAAACGCTGGAGCCTCATAAAAACAACACCATTATTGTCGTATGCCAAAGCGGTACACGCTCGGTTCCTGCTTGCAAAACCCTAACCAAATCCGGTTTCGAACAAGTATTTAATATTACCGGAGGCATGCAGTCTTGGGAAGACAACAAACTACCGATAAAAATCACCAGTAAAAACAAAAACTAAGCACTGGTTTCAACGTCATAGCTTTTAATAATCGACAACCAGCTCAAACTCGTCGATATTTAATCCATCACCAACCCGAATCCTAAATCAATGGCCGAAACGAACAAAGCGGAAGAAAAACAATTTTCAATCCAAAAAATCTACACAAAAGACATTTCTTTCGAAACACCCAACGCCCCAAAAGTCTTTACTTCTAAATGGGAACCTTCCGTCGATTTCAACCTGGGAACCAATGTTGAAGCGCTCGAAGACAAGCTTTACGAAATTTCTCTGACCGTAACAGTCACGGTCAAAACCGGCGATATAACGGCTTACTTGGTAGAAGTCACTCAAGCCGGTATTTTTTCGTTGGCTGGTTTCAAAGACCAGGAAATGGGCCCTATGGTGGGTAGCTTCTGCCCGAATATTTTATTCCCATATGCCCGCGAAGTCGTTTCCGACTTAGTCAGCAAGGGGGGGTTCCCGCAATTATTGCTGGCTCCGGTCAATTTTGACGCCCTTTATGCGCAACACCTTCAGCAGGCCCAACAAAATGCGGCTGCAAGCACCGACAAATTAAACTGATCTGATGACAACGTCGATCAGTGTTTTGGGTGCCGGATCTTGGGGGACGGCACTGGCTATTCAAGCAGCTAGAAACGGCTGCAACACTTTGTTATGGGGACACGAACCGGAGCATATCAAAAGTCTGGAGAAAAATAAGAAAAACCAGCATTTCTTACCGGACATCAGCTTTCCGGAACTCCTTCATGTCACTGCCGATCTGGAACACGCCGCGATATTCAGCTCGGTCATACTGGTGGCCGTTCCCAGCCATGTTTTCAAAGACACACTATTAAAAATCAAGCCTTTCCTTAACACTCAAAGCAAAATAGCCTGGGCAACCAAAGGCTTCAACCCCGAAGACGGCTCGCTATTGCATGACGTCGCGGCTAAAGTTCTAGGCGACAATATTCCGACAGCCGTATTGTCCGGCCCCACCTTTGCCGGCGAAGTTGCAGCAAACTTACCTACCGCCATCACCATCGCATCGGCATCCCCGGTGTTTGCGGTACAACTGACCGAGATTTTTCATAACCAACATTTCAGAACTTATACCAGTTCCGATATTATCGGCGTCCAGGTTGGCGGCGCTGTAAAAAACGTCCTGGCCATTGCAGCCGGGATCGCCGACGGCCTCGGGTTCGGCGCTAATACAAGGGCTGCGCTGATTACCCGAGGACTGCACGAAATTATTCGTCTCGGCACTGAACTCGGAGGCCAACCCGATACATTCATGGGTCTAGCCGGTCTTGGAGACCTGATACTGACTTGTACCGATAACCAATCCAGAAACCGACGTTTCGGCTTGGCTCTTGGTCAAGGTAAGAGCAAACAACAAGCCATTGTCGAGATTGGTCAGGAAATTGAAGGGTTATCTGCCGCCAAGGAAACCTATCAGTTATCCCAGAAACATGGCATAGAAATGCCCATCACCGAACAAACCTACCGGGTTCTTTACGAGAATCTAGACCCTCGAAAGGCAGTTCAAAATTTATTGAGCCGAGATCAAAAAGCGGAAACATAACAGTTCTTCTAGCTTATGACTGCAACCAATTAAAACTCAATACTTTTTCCATTTTCACTTGGCATCCGAAAAATATTGATCTAATATAAATAATATATATTTTTTATATAGTTATTACAAAAAGCTCAGGTCAATTATTTTATATTACTTTCCGGGAGCAATGCCATGCTACACGTTATCAATCAATTTCCAATCGAATCCAAGTCTTTGGCAAAAGCGAACAACGGCGACACCTTGCTCTTTACTGAAAACGCCGTCTACGCAGTTAAACAGAAACAATCAAAAAACGAAGTAACACGAAAGAGATACGCCCATGTCAATTTGTGCGTTCGCCAAAACGACCTGCTTTCAAGAAATATTTCCAACAACGAACTGTTCAGAGGTGTTACAGTTATAGACGACATAGACTATCAATCGATCATTGGGCAGGAAATGGCTATCAGGTCCTGGAACTGATCACAGCGGCCGATCTTCTAACGGAACCGAACGAAAGAAATTATCGATCAAGCGGGGAAATGCGTCCTTAGCAAAAAATTACGCAGCAAGAGGCCGAGCCTGGTCTAGCATTTGCTCCCATCCGGACACCTCATTCTGCTGGAGCAAGCGTTCGACAAAACGACAGGCTTCAGCCAAGTTCATCGTCGCTTGCTCACTCAACCGCTCTCCCAATTCAAAATCTTTCCCTTGTATGGTTAACAGAAATGCCGGCGGCGGCATCTGTCCGCAGACATCCCGATAAACCTGCAACACGGCCGATGGACTCATCGCATGACTACTATAGCTGCGATCTCTACAAGGTACCAGCCGAGTAAAATCATAAGCCGTACTCATATTTACCGCTGCGTCGACAAACAAAACCCGCTCTCTCTGTTGCAAATCCAACGCATGTTCGATTTGCAATTGAAAATCGCAAAGAACTTCAATCCTTTCTAAATCGAGTTCCTGTTCGACGAACTCCAATAACAACGGTCCCAGCGCATCATCGCCGCGACTTAAGTTACCGTAACCGAACAGCAATACGGGCTTCATTAAGAAAAACCTCGCTCCAATACACCGTCACTATGTTTCGCCAAACGATCAATCAACTTCCCTTCAGCATCAAACAATTCGAGTTGCAACGGCATTTTACCGACAGCATGAGTTGCGCATGACAGGCAAGGATCATAAGCCCGAATAGCCACTTCCAGATTATTCAATAACGGTTCAGTCAACTCCCGCCCCGATAAATATTCGGCCGCAACCTGTCGCACCGATTCGTTCATTCCCATGTTGTTACTGGTGGTCGAGACTATCAAATTAGCCTTAGTGACAATATCGTTTTCATCGATCTGATAATGATGGAACAAAGTACCACGAGGTGCCTCGATCACCCCAATCCCTTCGAAACGCTTTTCGCCTTCGGTGCGTAAATCGGAGCTCATGAGATCGGGATCATTCAACAACTCCTTGATACTTTCCGCACAATGCAACGTTTCGATCAACCGAGCCCAGTGAAAGCCCAGCGTGCTATGGACCATACTCTCGTCGCCATGCTGCTTAAATTCGATTCTTTCCGCTTCGGCCAACGGCGTATCGATAAAATCGCAGTTGTTGACCCGCGCCAACGGACCGACGCGATACCAACCCGTCTCTTTACCTAAAGCGGTCAAATAAGGAAACTTCATATAGCTCCACGACCGAACTTCTTCATGAATATGCTGGTTATATTGGCAATAATCAACATGATCCAGCAACGTTTCCCCGCGGTCGCTCTTCGCCCGTAAGCCGCCATGATACAGCTCTAGAGCTCCGTTCGGTTTGACTAAACCGAGGTAATTGCTGCGAATCGTTGCAAAATCGTCGTAATACGGGAGATTGGAGGTATGGACTTTCTTAACTAGCGCAACCGACCCCACCGCCCATTCGATCATTTGATCGATATCCTGCAAAAGGTAATCCCGCTCCTCTTTGGTCAATGCTTTGTTCATACCACCGGCGATGGCTCCGGTGCCATGGACCCGCTTGCCGGATACCACTCGAATCACTTCCTGACCATATTTTCTCAGTTTCACACCTTGCACACCGATATCTGGATATTCGGCCAATACCGCGATAACATTCCGTTTACTGATATCGCTTTCGAATCCGAACAATAAATCGGGGCTGGAAAGGTGAAAAAAGTGCAATGCGTGCGACTGCAACACTTGGCCGAAATGCAGCAAACGGCGTAATTTATCGGCCGCCGGAGGTAAGTTTTCCGGGTCGACACCGACCAACTGATCGATCGCTTTGGCGGCCGCCAAATGATGGCTGACCGGACAAATACCGCATAACCGTTGCACCATAACGGGCAATTCCCAATACGGCCGGCCTTGTATAAACTTTTCAAAGCCTCTAAATTCAACGATATGCAGCCGCGCCTGTTTGACATGATTATTCTCATCCAGGAGTAAACTCACCTTGCCGTGGCCCTCTACCCGCGAAACCGGGTCAACCACCACTCTTTTCAGCTTCTCCGGATTTGCAGCCGTTTCTAAATGTTCGTACATAATATGTTTCCCTTAATGCTCAGCTATCAGGGGAGATAAGAAATATATCGTTATCATCCGAATTAGTCATAATGAACCAATTCATATGGTAACTCTGGTTCCCGCCCTGCCAACAGATCGGTCAAAAACTTCCAGAATACGTCTGCTGCAGGCGGACATCCCGGTAGAAAATAATCAACTTTGACGATTTCATGAATCGGATGAACCTTGTCCAGCAACAAAGGCAACTCCGGATCACTAGGGATTTGCGGGTTTTCAACCCCCATTCCGTCGATATAGGCTTCATTTAAGCAATCTTCCAGATTGATATGATTACGCATAGCGGGCAACCCACCGTTGATAGCGCAAGCACCGACTGCAACCAAAATCTTACAATTCTTGCGAAATTCGCGAAGCACATGGACATTTTCCGAATTGCAGACTCCGCCTTCAATGAGGCCGATATCGCACTGACTACAATGTTCTATATCGGTAATCGGCGAGCGATCAAACTCGACCGCATCGGCTAACTGCAGCATACGCTCATCGATATCGAGAAAAGACATATGACATCCGAAGCAGCCGGCCAACGATGTGGTTGCGACTCTGATTTTATCTGTCATGGCTTTGACTCTCCTTTTCCAGCGCCACTTCGCTAATCTCACGGTGATCGTAAGTGCGCTGGCCAATCGGAACTTGGTAACCCTTGCGCTTAATCAAAATTGCGCCGGTCGGACAAATATGCGCGGCGCAATCGTTAACATCGAGATCGCTGTCTTTGAGCTTACCGCTGGGTGAATTAACCACCAACCGTTTATTGATTCCTCTACCGCTAATGGCGAACACATTTTTACCGTCTTTTTCAACACTCGCTCTAACGCATAAAGTACAAAAAATACAACGATTATGATCGATCAGAATATCAGGATGGGAGGCGTCCATTTCCCGGTTAGAAAAAAAGTGAGGAAAATGGTTATCTAACATATTCAAATGGTAAGCCACCGCCTGAAGCTGGCAATTGCCCGTTTTTTCGCATCCCGGACAAAAATGGTTACCTTCGACAAATAGCATTTGGGTTATTTTTTGTCTATCATGGTTCAATTCCTGGCTTTGATTGACGATGTCCTGTCCATCTATGGCGGGAAAAGTACAGGCAGTGCAAGTACGTCCATTGACTTTAACCGAACAAAGCTTGCAACTTCCGTGCGGTTCGAAATCGGGGTTATGGCATAAATGCGGAATATAAACGCCCGCCGCAGTTGCCGCCTCCATGATGGTTTGCCCTTCCTCGAAAGGGATTTGCTTGCCGTCGATGGTGATCGATTTAGTCATGCTATTCCTCCACCTGTGTCAGATGCGCCGCAGCATCATCCCTATTCGCCATACGTCTCGCCGTCGCCAAAGCACCGTCCAGATCAAACCCGGGCTCATAACTGACCGCCTTCAATTGACTCTGATATAAATCAGGATACCGTTGTAAAGTCGTGAGTAATGGATTTGCAGCTGTCTGACCTAATCCGCAATGGCTGTAATTTTTGATTAACTGACTCAATTCCTCCAAAGCAACGACATCTCCCGCCGAACCGTGTCCATCGACAATTTTATCCAGTTGTTTTTTCAGCAATGAAGTGCCGACCCGACAAGGTGTACAGAATCCGCAGCTCTCATGAGCAAAAAAATCGGTGAAATTTTTCACGATCTCGAGAATATTACGGCTATTATTAAAAACGATAAACGAACCGCCAGTAGCCAAATCTTCAAATGCCAGCTTGCGATCCAGCTCTTGGTCACTGATAAATGTTCCTGATGGCCCTCCGATCTGAACGCCCAATACATCAGTCGCCCCGCAATCCAGCAAAATGGTTTTGATCGTCACTCCAAACGGATATTCATAAATGCCGGGCCGCTCACAATCGCCGCTGATGCTCAATATTTTGCTACCGGCCGATTTACCGGTTCCGAAAGCATAGAACCAAGCGCCTCCTTTGACAGCTATGGCCGCAGCAGCGAGAAATGTTTCGACGTTATTGACGACGGTCGGTTTATTCAAATAACCCTGCGAAACAGGATAAGGCGGTCGGTTACGTGGAATTCCCCGCTTACCTTCAAGCGATTCGATTAAAGCAGATTCCTCGCCGCAAATATAAGCTCCGGCGCCCAAACAAATCTCAATATCGAAGCCAAAACCTTTATCCAGAATATTATTACCCAACAAACCTGAGTCACGCCGTATTTGCAGAATGGATTCTAATTTATCCAGTAAATGACGATATTCTCCACGCAGATATAGATAACCTTTATTAGCTCCGATAATGGCGGCGCATAATGTCATTCCTTCGAAAACCTGATGGACGTAGCTGTTTAGTAAAACCCTATCTTTGAAGGTGCCGGGTTCACCCTCATCGGCATTGCATACGACAAATCGCTGATCACTTGCTTCTTCGGCACAGAAACGCCACTTCATTGCCGTATTGAATCCCGCTCCTCCGCGCCCGCGCAGACCCGATTGATCCAGCTCGGTGAGCGTTTCTGTTAGTCCTCGTTCGAAAGCCTTCTTCAGAGCACTGCCCTTCTCAATCTCCTGTTGCAACAGCAAGCCCGGGTGATGAATATTGTCATCGACTGAAAAGAATGCTTCTGGCCATTGCGAAAGCGGTACGTTTTGTTCGATCAAAGCAGCCATTTCGTCGATCCGCGGCCGGTCCAAACGGGGTATGGCAAAACCGTTGATTAGCCCGGCAGGCCCCTGATCACACATGCCTGTACAGGAAGTATTATTTAAACTGACTTGGCCGTCATCACGAACCTGACCCACCCCAACTTTCAGAGCTCTGGAAAGATAAGATATAACATTGTCTTTACCCAGCATTAGGTCGGTTATAGAATCACTAATTAAAATTTCATACCGGCCTTGAGGCTGCAAATGAAAAAAACTGTAAAACTCTGCCACACTGATGATCCGGGTGCGGGGAATATTCAGCTTTTCGGCAATTAGATCGATTGCCTGTCCCGGAAGATAATGATACTTGTCTTGGACAGCTCTTAGAACTTGCAGTAATCGGACAGGCTGATACTCCGCCGTTTCAAGCACTTTTTCGAGAAATTGTTTCATGTCGTCCCTATACTCCGATAGATAAAAATTCTGAACAAAATGAACAGTTAGTATGAAATAGCAGATATGGCCGGATAGTTCGCGTTCTTCCGTAGTTATTGGATACCCGTTGAATTTATCTTACTCCTAATATAAGAACATTAACAACTTCATATCTCTGTCGACCGGACCCTGATAAACTATGTCAACTGAGTTTAGCGCAATTTAATGACTATAATTTTACAGAGCCGCCAATCGCCCCCTCTAAGGTACTGATTTATGGTTGACAAATCCCGATCATTCAAGCCAATACACAATTATCCGGCGCAATTGTTCGCTATTTATCAACAAAAAATTAACCAGCAGCAACAGCTATTGGCGTCAGTCAAGTCTATTTTGCCGGCAGATTTGGCCGAGCACACCCTTTATTGCGTCTTATCCGGAAAAAAAATTCTGCTTTATACCGACTCCGCCGCCTGGTCAACTCAACTACGCTTTTATCAATCTCATATTATCAGTTTCTTAAAGGATAAAGCCGAACCGGTTATCGATAGCCTGCAAGTCAAACTGATTCCGGCCTCAGAGGAAAAAGTACGGCAAACTCGAGCAAAAATACCGTGTCGGGAAAATATAGAAATGGTCCGTCAGCAAGCACTCAAAGAAACGGACGCAAAGTTGAATCAGGCGCTTTTGCGGTTAAGCGAAACGTTGCAGCGGCTGTCAGTTACGAAGCTGAAGTGACGGCCCGCTACAACAAAACATCAGCTTACGGGAGGAATAGGGGTCTGTGCGGAACGCATAAAGGAGATAGGGGCATCCTCATCGTTTTCAAAGGTCACCATTTCCCAGGCATCTTTGTCTTTTAACAAAGCCAACAATAATTTGTTATTTAAAGCATGCCCCGACTTGAATCCCTTGAATTCACCTATAAGGCTATACCCAAGCAAATACAAATCGCCGATGGCATCAAGGATTTTATGTTTGACGAATTCGTCGGCATAACGCAAACCGTCTTCATTAAGGACCTTATCGTCATCGACAACAATCGCATTATCCAAACTGCCGCCTAATGCCAAATTATTTTCCCGTAGAAACTCGATATCCTTCATAAAACCGAACGTCCTTGCCCGGCTGACTTCCTTGACAAAAGTGGTCGAAGAAAAATCCATCACCGCTGTTTTCAAATGCTCAGAAAAAGCAGGATGTTCGAAATCAATGGTAAAAGTTACTTTAAAACCGTCGAATGGTTCGAAGGCCGCCCATTTGTCGCCCTCATCGACCCGAATCGATTTTTTAATACGAATATACTGCTTAGGACTATCTTGCTCTGTCACGCCTGCAGATTGCAGCAAAAACACAAAAGGTCCTGCACTGCCATCCATAATCGGCACTTCCGCCGCACTAACATCGATAATGGCATTATCGATACCCAAGCCTGCTAATGCGGAGAGCAGATGCTCGACCGTGGCAACTTTGACGCCATTCTCGACCAACGTTGTTGACAACATGGTTTCACCGACATTTTCCGGTTTGGCCTTTATTATGACCGGCTCGGCCAAATCAACTCGGCGAAAACGGATACCGGTATTCGGTTCAGCCGGATGCAAGGTCAAATAGACCTTATCTCCAGTATGAAGTCCGACGCCGGTAGCCCGTATCGTGTTTTTCAATGTGCGCTGTTTTATCATATCAAGTGCAGCTTTTAAGACAAAAGCGCTATTCTATCACAATTCTGTTTTTCAACTCCGCCAACGAACAGCAATCAAATCAATCGGCCTGACGTCTTAAAAAAGCTGGTACATCCAGGTAATCCAGATCCATATCGTTTTTCGGCTGCGCACCAAAACGGGTTTCACGGGCTTCCGGTCTGTTTTTACGAATCACTGTCGGCTTATCCAAAACATCGTAATTGAGCTCGCCGGTTGCCGCTTTCTGCACTAATTTGACCGGAGCCGAGGCCACTGCTTTCTCGCCCATTCCGGTAGCAACCACGGTAACTTTGATAGCATCGCCCATCTCTGGGTTAATCGCTGTTCCGATTTTCATGTCGGCGTCTTCCGAAGCGAAAGTGTGCATGATGCTGCCAATTTCGTCGAATTCGGTCAAATCCATTTCAGCCGCTGTGATATTCACTAGAATACCCTTAGCTCCTTGCAAACTAATGTCTTCCAGTAGCGGACAGGCAATCGCTTTTTCGGCCGCTTCTCTGGCGCGATTATCGCCCGTTGCGATACCGGAACCCATAATAGCGGTTCCCATATTACTCATAACGGTTTTCACATCGGCAAAGTCGACGTTGATCAAACCGGGGTGAGTAATCAGTTCAGTAATCCCTTGCACCGCGTCCAGCAGCACGTCATTGGCTGCCTTGAACGCATTGGTCAGAGACAAGTTATTCCCCAACACTGGCAACAATTTTTGATTAGGAATGATAATCAAAGAATCGACATGTTTTTCCAGCTCTTTAATGCCTGCTTCGGCGACCGCTTTTTTCTTTTTACCTTCAAATTCGAACGGTTTAGTCACGACCGCAACCGTTAAAATGCCCATTTCCCTCGCCACCTCGGCAATCACTGAAATAGCCCCGGTACCCGTACCGCCGCCCATTCCCGCGGTCAGAAAGATCATGTCAGAACCTTCTATTTCTTCCTTGATTCGGTCCCTGTTTTCTTCCGCTGCCTGCCGGCCTATTTCCGGTCTTGTCCCGGCTCCTAGCCCCTTGGTCAGTTCGACACCTAACTGAATTTTGGTCGCAACATTCAGGCTTCGTAGAGCCTGAGCATCGGTATTGGCGCAAATAAAATGCACACCATCGATACTACCCTCCACCATATGATCTACGGCATTACCACCACCGCCACCGACACCGATGACTTTAATGACGGCATTTTCACTACACATATCCATCAATTCATATTTCATTGCAATACCCTCTAACACTTTGAATTCTAAAAATTACCCTGAAACCAGTTTTTCATTTTCGCCAACAGACCGGAGCCCTCATCACTCAGCCCTTCGGCTCTTCCCTGGTGCTCTTTTCCATACAACAACAATCCTACTCCGGTAGAAAAAATCGGATTTTGCACCACATCAGTCAGTCCCGAGACATGCTGCGGTACCCCCATTCGAACCGGCATATGAAAAATTTCCTCCGCCAATTCCACCAATCCTTTTACTTTTGAACTACCGCCGGTCAGAACCATACCGGCTGCAATCAAATCTTCGTAACCGCTACGGCGAAGCTCCGCCTGCACCAGCAACATCAGCTCTTCATAGCGCGGCTCAATAATCTCCGCCAAATTCTGAGCGGAAATCTTCCTCGGCTCCCTGTCCCCGATACTGGGAACATCGATTGCTTGCTGCGCATCAGCCAATTGCGTCAATGCGCAAGCATAATTTTTCTTTATCTCTTCGGCATTTTTCGTCGGCGTTCTTAATGCTACGGCAATATCGTTGGTCACTTGATCTCCTGCAATCGGAATGACCGCCGTATGTTTAATTGCCCCTTCGGAGAAGATGGCGATATCGGTCGTACCGCCCCCGATATCTATCAAACAGACACCTAAATCCTTTTCGTCATCCGTTAACACCGAAGTACATGAAGCCAATTGCTCCAACACAATATCGTCAACCTCCAGACCGCAACGGCGAATACACTTAATAATATTCTGGGCCGCACTCACACTACCGGTCACCATATGAACTTTAGCTTCCAACCGGATACCCGACATACCGATAGGCTCCTTGATTCCGTCCTGCTGATCGATCACAAATTCCTGCGGTAATATATGCAGGATTTTCTGGTCGGCAGGAATGGCGACGGCTCTGGCCGAGTCGATCACGCGATCGATGTCGTATTGTGTGACTTCCTTATCCTTGATCGCGACGATACCGTGCGAATTCAGGCTTTTTATATGGCTGCCGGCAATGCCTGCAAACACCGACTTGATGTGACAACCCGCCATCAATTCGGCTTCCTCCACAGCGCGTTGAATCGAATGCACGGTAGACTCGAGATTGACAACCACCCCTTTTTTCAACCCTTTAGACGGAGCAATACCAATGCCCACCACTTCCAATTCGTTGCCACTAAATTCGCCAACCACAGCGGCAACCTTGGATGTACCGATATCCAATCCAACCAATAAATTACGATCTGTCTTTTTAGCCATTTTTATGCTCTGTAAGCGTTATGCCCAATTCGGCCATTTGTATTCACAATTTTTTCCAATCTATTTCTTCGGCATCCGGCTTCCATGTCACCGCATAGCCGTTCGGATACCTCAAGTCCACCGATGCCATCATCGCGATTCGTTCGTATCCCAGTATCTCTGCGGTTCGTAAAAACCGTTGAATATTTTCCAAAGGCGTTGTTCTACCCAACTTAATCACCATTCCGTCCTCCAAAACCACTCTCCAAGCTCTCCTTTCATTGACGCTAAAAGCTCTCAGCATCATTGCCTTATCCCGCAAGGCGACGCTTAGTCCTTTCATCACCTCCAGCAACCGGCGTTGTTGTCCCTCGGGACCGGTAACGGTCGGCAAATCCTTAAACTCCTCTATATTATGAGGAACAAACAATTCACCCTGGCCATTCAGTAAACCATCCCCTCCCCAACGGGCCACCGGTCTCTGCTCACTAATTCTGACCTTAATCGCATCCGGCCAGATTCGCTGCACCTCAACCTCATCCGCCCAAGGCAATGCCTCTACCGCAGCCTGTATCCGCTGCAAATCTGCGTTGTAGAATCCATGCATTACCTGTTCGTCCAACACCTCTTTAATGGTTTCCCTGGCAATATACTGAAAAGCTCCTTCGACCCTAACGTATCTGACCGGCATCAAATCCGCTCCCTGTGCTTTTATCTCCCGCCAACCGTAACTGAATGCGGCAATCAGTAACGAAACCAACACTCCGATCTTGATAACAAACGCATTAGGCATCGAAACTGGTTTCCAGGATCCGCCACACCAGTTCGTCAAAATCAATCCCCGCCGCCTTCGCAGCCATCGGCACCAAGCTGTGATCCGTCATTCCCGGTACCGTGTTGACTTCTATCAATTGCACCCGCTCGGCACTATCGATAAAGGCATCAACTCGGGCCCAACCCCTTATCGCCAATCCTTCACAAGCCTCAACGGCCAATTTCTGCAACTTCGCTTCCTGCTCTTCTCCCAAACCGCAAGGGCAATGATATTGGGTCGAGTCAGCTTGATATTTCGCGTCGAAGTCATAAAACACATTCGGCGTTTGCAAACGGATGACCGGCAAAGCCTCTCCATCCAGGACGGCTATGGTGTATTCTTGGCCTTGAACCCATTGCTCCGCATATACATCACAACGATAACCGGCCGCCACTTCAAATGCTTGTAGCAATTCATCCTTATTGCTCGCCTTACTCATGCCTAAACTTGAACCTTCCTGCGAAGGCTTGACTATCACCGGAAACCCCAGAGCATTTATACACCGGTCAATATCCTGTTCAGTCCGCAGCAAAAACCATTTTGGCGTCGGCAATCCCATCCCCAACCAGCATAATTTAGTTCTGAGCTTATCCATCGCCAGTGCTGATGCCATAACTCCGGAGCCGGTATAAGGGATATGCATCAGTTCCAATACGGACTGCAAAACGCCATCTTCTCCACCTCGACCGTGGATGATATTGAATACACGGTCTATTTTCTTTCCCGCCAAAGCGCTTATCGGGCTATCCTTGACATCGATGGCCAATGCATTGACTCCTTTCCGCTGCAACGCAGCAAAAACAGCAGAACCGCTCTTAAGGGAAACTTCTCTTTCCGCTGCGGATCCTCCCATCATCACAGCAACCGTCCCAAAATCTAGCGCATTATCAATCCGTAACGGCTTCATGACGCATCCCCAACCATACAAACTTCAGCTTGTAGATGGATACCGTGTTTTTCCTCAACCTGCGTTTGTATAAAGCTGATAAGCTCTTCTATATCCGCTGAAGTCGCATCTCCGCAATTTTCAATAAAGTTGGCGTGTTTTTCCGAAATACAGGCTCCCCCCACACAATAACCTTTCAAACCGCAGGACTCGATCAACCGCGCAGCATAATCGCCTTGCGGATTTTTAAAAACCGAACCGCAGGTCGGCTTGTTGGTCGGTTGGGTCGATGCTCTTTGTTCCAACAAATTTTTGATTTTTTGTTGACTCAACACCGACTCCCCTTTTGCTAACACTAACTCCACCGACAGAAACCACTCGTTCTTAATCCCCTTAACGGAGCGGTAAGTCACATCAAACTCGGTTTTATTGCGCTTGCAAACCTCTCCTTGACGGCTAATCATTTCTACCGTATCGACGATGTTCCAGGTCTCGCCTCCGAAAGCACCAGCATTCATTTTCAATGCTCCGCCCATCGTTCCTGGAATCCCGGCCAGAAATTCAGCCCCGGTCAATCCCAGATCACTACAATATCTGGCCACATGAGCACAAGGCACACCCACTTCGACATATAGCTTGGCTGTATCAATCAAATACATTTCCTTCAAACGCCCGCGGGTATTGATCACCGTTCCCCGAATTCCGCCATCTCTGACCAACAGGTTACTGCCGAGCCCGAGCCAGAAAACTTTTTCCTGCTCCGGTAGGGCACGGATAAAGTCGATCAAATCTTGTTTATTTTCCGGAAAATACATTCTTTCCGCCGGTCCGCCGACCCGCCAGCTGGTATATTTGGCCAACGGCTCATTGCTCAAAAGCTTTCCTTTAAAGGTCATTACGGCGTTCATCCGACTAAAGCCTCCGCCAGTTTTTGTGGCAGCTCCGCCGCCAATTGCCCGACATTCCCGGCTCCCAAGGTCAATATCACGTCATCCTTGCGTACCATGGCCGCTAATATTTGCGGTAATTCCTCCCAGTTTTTGACGAATACTGGCTCGACCTGCCTGCGCACCCGAATAGCCCGACATAAGGTTTTACCGTCGGCGCCATCGATCGGATCTTCGCCGGCCGGATAAATGTCCAACAGCACCAAGACATCAACCGTCGATAACACCTCGACAAATTCCTCGAATAAATCCCTAGTCCGGGTATAACGGTGCGGCTGGAAAACCACTACTGAGCGTCTATTGGGCCAAGCCTGACGCAAAGCCTCCAGCGTTGCCGCCAACTCTCTCGGATGATGACCGTAATCGTCCACCAGCGTCAGTTTGCCGCCGGCAAAATCGATATCACCGTTAATTTGAAAGCGTCTGCCGATTCCTTTGAATTCACTCAGACTGTTGACGATGTCCTGATCGTCAATACCCAGACTGGTCGCGATAGTAATCGCCGCTAAGGAGTTCAACATGTTATGCCACCCCGGCATATTCAACGTCACCTGCAATGGTGCATGACCGTCCCAACGCAAGACGGTATAACGTGTTTGCATGCCTTTCTGTTCGATATCGACGGCACGGACGTCGGCCTCCTTATGAACACCATAGGTTTTCATCGGTTTCGATAACTGGGGCAATATCTCTCTGACCCCCGCATCGTCCATGCACAATACCGCCAAACCGTAAAACGGGAGATGATGAAGAAACTCAATAAATGTTTCTTGCAGACGTTGATAGCTGCCGCCGTAGGTTTCCATATGATCCTGATCAATATTGGTCACCACCGCCATCATCGGTTGCAAATACAAGAAAGAAGCATCGCTTTCATCGGCTTCTGCGACAAGGTATTTACCAAGTCCCAGTTTGGCGTTTGCACCGGCGCTATTGAGTCTTCCCCCGATTACAAATGTCGGATCCAAACCACCTTCGGCCAGCATGCTTGCTGTCAGACTGGTTGTTGTCGTTTTCCCGTGAGTACCCGCAACCGCAATCCCGAAGCGAAACCGCATTAATTCAGCCAACATTTCAGCACGTGGAATAACCGGAATTCTACGCTCGTAAGCGCCTTTGACTTCCGGGTTTTCCCGATTCACAGCCGTCGAGGTTACGACCACATCGGCCTCAGCGATGTTGTTTTCGCTATGCCCGTAAAAAACTTGCACTCCCATATCTTGCAATCTGCGGGTAACCGGACTTTCTTTAATGTCGGAACCCGATACTCGATAACCAAGATTGGATAACACTTCGGCAATACCGCACATCCCGGTACCGCCCACACCGACGAAATGGATCCTGTCAATATTTCCCAAAACCTGAGCAGGGTGCAAATCCGGCCTATTCATAACACCGCCTCTGCTATACATAAATTCGCAACGGTTGATGTTGCATCCAATCTCGCCATACTTCTGGCTGTCCGACTCATTTTCGGCAGCTCGGCAATCATTTTTTCCAACGATTTCTTTAACGTTTTTTCATTCAACTCATTTTGAGGCAATAATATGCCCGCTCCGGCATCCGTCAAATAACGGGCGTTAGCAGTCTGATGATCATCGATTGCATGTGGTAACGGAATGAACAGCGCCGCCAGTCCAGCCGCGGCGACTTCGCTCACGGTCATGGCCCCGGCCCGACAGATGATCAAGTCAGCCCATTGATAGGCGGATGCCATTTCGTCGATAAAAGCTTGCGTCTGTGCCTTTACGCCCAAAGCGTTGTAGTGTTGATTTACAGTTTCGTACATCACTTTGCCGGTTTGGTGTCTGACTTCGATATTTTCAAATTGCGCCAATGCGGACGGAATGATCTCGTTTAACACTTGCGCGCCTTGACTCCCGCCCACGACCAACACCCGCAGAGGCCGTTGAGAATCGGCTTTCCATATCGGTTTTTTGGATAATCTCAAAAACGCCTTTCTCAACGGATTGCCAGTACACAACGCGTTGACTTCTTTGGCAAAACTACCCGGGAATGCTTCCAAAACTTTTTTAGCCAGCGCTATCAACAATCGGTTAGTGGTTCCCGGGACTCTATTTTGTTCATGAATCAGTAGCGGAATTCCCATGAGCTTGCACATTAAACCGCCGGGAGCGGCGACGAAGCCGCCCATTCCCAATGCAACGTTGGGCCGACGCCTGCGTAAAATCATCAAAGCCTCGGCGCAGGCTTTCATTAGCCTTAACACTGCGCCCAATTTACTGAACACTCCTTTTCCTCTGATGCCTTCAACCGATAGCCAATCAATATCGATTCCGCTCTCGGGCACTACCCGGCTTTCGATACCTTTTCGCGTACCTAGCCAGCTAACCGACCAACCACGTTCCATTAATTCCTGGGCGACAGCCAAGGCCGGAAACACATGTCCGCCCGTACCTCCTGCCATAATCACTACGTGTTTGCCCATTCCCGCTTTCCTTTGGCTTGATTTTTCAATTGCTCGGCAGCTTCGTTGTTAACCCTAAACAACACGCCTATAGCGGCACACATGATAATCATGCTGCCTCCACCATAACTCATGAATGGCAATGTCAATCCCTTTGTCGGCAAAATCCCCATATTAACGCCCATATTGACAAATGATTGAAACCCGAACCATATTCCCAGACCATAAGCGACATAGGCTGCAAAAACCAGTCCTGCCTGCTCGGCTTTCTCACCAATCTGAAATGACCGCCACAACAAAAATGTAAATAAGCCGATAACCAAAAGCACGCCGAACAACCCTAACTCTTCCGCTAAAACCGAAAATAGAAAATCCGTGTGTGCCTCGGGAAGGTAAAACAATTTCTGAATACCGTTACCCAACCCGACGCCGAACACATCACCGCGGCCGAACGAGATCAATGCCTGCACTAATTGAAAGCCCGTCCGTTGCGCATCGGCCCAGGGGTTGATAAATGCCGTCACCCTGGCAACCCGGTATGGCGATACCCAAACCAGTAAACCCGCCAATACAGCAACCAGAGCGAGCAAAATCAAAAACTGCTGAATTCGTGCGCCGCCCAAGTACATCATGCCCATGGCAATGGTCAGAATAACCACTGCAGAGCCGAAATCAGGCTCCCTCAACAACAGTCCGCAGGCAATGGAAAACAGTAACAGCGGTCTTAACAAGCCATATGCGGACTGTCTGACATCTTCCTGATGCCTGATGACATAACCAGCCATATAAATAACCGAAATAAACTTCACAACTTCCGACACCTGTATACGCAAACCTGCTATTGAGAGCCAGCGCACGCTGCCGTTGACTTTAACGCCGACACCTGGAATCAACACGACTACCAGTAAAATCAATCCACCAATAAATAACCATGACCCCGTTTTTTCCCATATCTTCATCGGAACGGCCGCCGCGCCGGCTGCAACCATCAAACCCATCATAATGTGAATCAGCTGTCGCAGCGGGTAATGCATGGCGTCGCCGGCCATCTTTACGCCCAAATGCAATGACGAAGACGCGACCATCACATAACCGATCAACAATAAACTGAAACAAACGAGCAATAACAAGCGATCGAAATGAAACTGTATCCGACCGACCGTTTGCAGCGTTTTTTCAATCATGCCGCCAACTCCAGAACCGCAGCGGTAAATTTTTCGCCGCGATCTATGTAACTTTTATATTGATCGAGACTGGCACAGGCGGGCGACAACAAAACGCTATCTCCGGCCTCTGTCATTTCGGCAGCGATCATGACAGCCTCTTTCATATCGGCAGCAAAATAAACGGGGACACAATGATTGAGTGCGTTAGCAATCAATTGAGCATCTTTACCCATCAATATAACCGCCTTGGCTTTTTCTCTGACCGCAGGGACTAACTCGTTCATATCCGCACCTTTGGCGTCGCCCCCAGCAAGCAAAATCACTTTTCTGTCATACCCTTGGAGAGCCGCAACACAAGCGCCGATATTTGTCGCCTTTGAGTCGTTCACCCAATTGACGCCCTTTATTTCAGCGACTTTCTGCATCCTGTGATCCAAGCCTCGGAATGTTTTCAAGGCTTCGCACATGCTCGCTTGGTTCAACCCTATTGCACTGCCTAATGCCAGCGCAGCCAGTGCATTGGCCACATTGTGCTTACCTTCCAACGGTAATTCCCACCTCGACATCAGAACCTGATCTTCATTCATTAAGTTATCCGATTCGTTATCGAGCCAAAAATTTGCTCTAGCTTTGACTGAAAACGTCAGACATTCCCTGCCTGCCTCTTGCATCGCCATGACGACAGCGTCGTCTGCATTCAGAACCATCAAACCATTGCCGCGAAAAATACGTTGTTTTTCCTCAGCGTATCCGGCTATCCCCTCGTGTCTATCGAGATGATCCGCAGACACATTCAATACAGTGGCTGCCTTGGCGCTTAGCGCGCTGGTCCGCTCTAACTGAAAGCTGGACAATTCCAGTACATATAGATCGGCATCCTGACTCAATAAATCCAAGGCCGGCGTTCCTAAATTACCACCGGTGAGCGTCTTAAGGCCCGCCGCATTACCCATAACACCGAGCATCGTCGTGACCGTACTTTTACCGTTGGACCCGGTAATCGCCACCACAGGCGTTTCGGTGGCACAAGCGAACAGATCGATATCACTGAATATCCTGATCCCTGCCGCCACAGCCTTAAGAATGAATGCTTCATTCAATGAGACCCCGGGGCTAACCACCAAATGCGTGGCGACCTGTAAGGCTGCTTTGTCGAAACCGCCGGTGAAAACCGGCACATCGGGCATTTCCTCGACCAGCTGATCAATTAACGGTGGCTTATCCCGACTGTCGACTACAGCAAAACTAATTTGCCAATCATGCAAAAATCTAGCGACAGAAAATCCGGTAGCACCCAACCCGACAACCACGACCTTGGCTTCGGTCTGCTTCAAGCCGAATTTTTCGTCCAATGCTGTCAACAAAATCGCGCTATCCATGTTTATCTCAACTTCAACGTCGCTAAACCGATCAGAACCAGAATCACGGTGATAATCCAAAACCTGACGATGATTCGCGGCTCCGGCCAACCTTTCAATTCATAATGATGATGAATCGGAGCCATCAAAAACACCCGCTTGCCTCGCATTTTATAAGACGCAACCTGGATAATGACCGAAACCGTTTCCACTACAAACACACCACCCATAATCATTAGAACAATTTCCTGACGCACCAACACGGCGACCATGCCTAAAGCCGCTCCTAAGGCAAGCGCGCCGACGTCTCCCATAAACACCATCGCAGGATAAGCGTTGAACCATAAAAAACCCAATCCTGCCCCGACTAACGCGGCGCAAAATACGATCAATTCGCCCGATTCCGGCAAATAGGGAATAGCTAAATATTGAGCGAAATCGATATGGCCGGATAAATAGGCAAAAATAGCCAGGGCCGCGGCAATCATAACCGTCGGCATAATCGCCAACCCATCCAAACCGTCAGTCAGATTGACTGCATTACTGGTACCGACGACGACAAAATACGTCAATACCACATACATCCAGCCCATATCCAGCTTGACATCTTTAAAAAACGGCACGATAAATTGCGTTTCAGCGGGTACGAGCGCAGTCTGGAATAAAAAAATACCGGCACTTAATGCAATGACGGACTGCCAAAAATATTTCGCACGAGCGGACAAGCCGTCGCTATTACCCTTTGCAACCTTACGATAGTCATCGATGAAACCGATTACGCCATGTCCCATCGTGACCAACAGCACCACCCAGACATAACGATTTTCAAAGTCGCTCCACAATAAAGTGCTAACTGCGATCGCGACTAAAATCAAAGCACCCCCCATAGTCGGGGTACCGGCTTTTTCATAATGGCTTTCCGGCCCTTCTTCACGAACGCTTTGTCCGATTTTATTCCGCGTCAATTTTCGGATCATGACCGGACCAACCATAAAAGAAATCAAAAGGGCCGTTAACGCGCCTAAAATTGCTCTGAAAGTCAGGTATTGAAAAACCCTGAAACCTCCGTCGAACTGCATCAAGTAATCTGTCAAATAAAGTAGCATCGTTATTCCCTGAAGTTTTCCACTAGCGCGGCTGCAACTTTTTCCATTTTTCGAGCCCGCGAACCCTTGATTAATACGGCTTCATTCCCTTTTAATTCTTGCTGCAACGACGCAATCAATTCTTCCTGCGTCGCAAAAAAAGCGGCCCCTTTGCCGAAAGCATCGACACAATGTCCGGCATCAGGGCCAGTTGCAAGCAAGCGCACAATCTTCATTTCTCTGCATAATTCGCCAATTTCCCTGTGTAATGCAGGACTTTCCTTGCCCAATTCACCAAACGAGCCCAGCACCACCCACGGCTCTCCTCCACATTGAACCAACACTTCCAAAGCCGCTTTCAATGAACTCGGGTTGGCGTTATAGCTATCATCGATAATGATGTTTCCATGCCTTCCTACGATGGGCTGCAATCGACCGGTTACCGGCTTCATGGCCGCCAGTCCTTCTCTGATCTGTTCCAAACCTATCCCGAATTGCAGCGCCGCGGCCGCCGCCCCCAACGCATTGGTCACATTGTGGAGTCCCGCCAGCTTCAACAGCATTGGCATTCGTTCTAAGGCAGTCACCAGATCAAAAGCGGTCTCAAATTCACGATCATGTACACGAAAATCAATATTTTCAGCGTATACATCGGCTATTGGATTTGTTCCGAACGATACACTTTTCCGCCCATCGGCCAAACGAAGCCAAAAATCATAAAATCGATCGTCCCTATTCAGTATCGCCGTCCCGTCACTCGACAGGCTTTCGATAATTTCTCCTTTGGCCTCCGCGATCCCCTGCAAATTGCCGAACCCTTCTATATGAGCGGCACCGGCGTTAGTAATGATAGAAACATCAGGTTTTGCATAACGACTGGTATAAGCAATTTCACCTCGATGATTCGCCCCCATTTCAATAACCGCATAGCGATGATTCTCATCAAGACGCAGCAACGTTAACGGCACGCCGATGTCGTTATTCAAATTGCCCCGTGTAAACAGCACTTCATCATTAACCGACAAAATAGCGGCAATCATTTCCTTCACGGTTGTTTTGCCGTTGCTCCCAGTGACACCCACCACTTTAACCGGCATTCGGCTTCGCCAAGCACCGGCAATTTCCGCCAAAGCCAGACGAGTATTTTTGGGCACGATCACTTCAGGCAAATCGGTTTCAAATCGACGTTCTACGACAAGCGCCGCAGCGCCAGCCTCTTTAGCCGCATTGATAAAATCATGGCCATCAAAATTTTCTCCTTTGATGGCTATATATAAATCTCCCGGTTGTAGCGAACGAGTATCGATACCGATGGACTCGATCATCCGATCGTTTCCTATCAGGTCGCCCTGAACAGCCGATGCTATTTCACTGAGCTTCATTCTCATCGTTACCTACACACCATTGAGCCAATACTTCTCTTACCACCTGCTGATCGCTGAACGGAGTCCTGATACCGCCAATTTCCTGATAACGTTCATGGCCTTTCCCTGCAATGACAATGCAGTCCAGCCGTTGCGCGTTGTCAATCGCCGTCCGTATCGCCAGTCGCCGATCATGAATCACAGTCACTTTACCGCTATGGCACCCTTTTAAAATATCGTCGACAATCTGTTCGGGGTTCTCCGAGCGAGGATTGTCGTCGGTGACGAATACTTTATCCGCCCATTTTTCCGCTGCGGCCCCCATTTCGGCCCGCTTTCCGCGGTCGCGGTCTCCGCCGCAACCAAAAACCACTTTCAGTTCACCCCGGCAATGGGGTTTCAATCCTGCCAGGACTTTGTCCACTGCATCCGGCGAGTGGGCGTAATCGACAAAAACCGTCGGTCTGTTCCGGCCTCCAAAATTCTCCATTCTGCCCGTTACCGGCTTCAGGTCTTTCAGTCTTTTCGCCACCTCCTCCGGTGACACGCCCATCGCCAGCATTACGGTCAGCACCGCTAATACGTTCTCCATATTGAACACGCCGGCAATCGGTGTTCGTACTTGGTAACGCCGATTTTGCCATCGATACTCAAACGTTATTCCATTTAGCTCATGCTCAATGTTTTCCGCATAAACCCGCTCGGCAACCGATCCGTCGCATCCTTTCTGGGTATACCCCCAAACCTTTACTGTTTCCGGAATCCCGTCCAACAATGCTTCCGCGTTAAGGTCATCCAAGTTGACCGCGGCAAACTCAAGTCCCGGCCACGAAAACAGTTTTTTCTTCGCGGCGAGATAATTCGCCATTGAACCGTGATAATCCAAATGATCCCGGCTCAAATTAGTGAACAGCGCCCCTTTAAAACATACGCCGTTCACCCTGCCTTGCTCCAATCCATGCGAAGAAACCTCCATGGCGACGTGTTTTTTTTGCTCTCGCCGTAACTCGCTCAACATTCCCTGGATTGCCAACGCATCCGGCGTGGTGTTGACAGTCGTCTTCAGCTCTCCCCAACTTCCCCACCCCATGGTTCCGATCACACCGCAATCCGGCAGAGCCTGTGCCAAAAACTGGCTACAAGTTGTTTTTCCGTTGGTTCCGGTAACACCGATCACCGCCATAAACTGCGACGGATCTCGATAAAACCGTGCCGCTATCTGTCCCAAGCATTCCGCCAAATTCGGCAGCTCGATCAGCACAGGGGTTTTCATCTCCTCTGCATAATCCCTACCGCCGCCGGCAGGGTCAAAAATCACAGCCGCCGCGCCATTATTTATTGCCTGCCGCAGATGGACCATGCCATGTTGAGTCGAACCCGACAGCGCGAAAAAGGCAAAACCCGGCTCGACTTGCCGGCTGTCCAACGCTAAACCGCTAATCTCAACTGCAGCGTCGACTTTCGTCAGCCCCGCCAACAATTCCGTCAATTCCATTTATCTTTTTGTCAGCAACACCGGCATGGTGTCTTCTTTATCGGGCGTAACTCCATACGCTCTTAGGGCACCTGCCATCACTTTTGCAAAAACAGGGGCGGCAACCAGTCCACCGTAATAATCGCCGGCTGCCGGCTCGTCCACCATTACCGCAACCACGAACCGAGGGTCACTCACTGGCGCCAAACCGACAAACACGGAAAGATACAAATCGTCAGCGTAACCACCGGCGGCAGCTTTTTTTACTGTTCCGGTTTTACCCGCCACCCGATAGCCGTCGACCCTCGCTTGGTAGGCTGTTCCTCCTTTTTCAAGCACATGTTCGAGCATTTCCCTGACGCTTTTGGCTGTCGACGCACTAAATATTCTGCGCGCGTCATAATCCTCATCGCGGTGTAACAAAGTCACCGAGTGAAGAATGCCGTTATCCGCCAATGCGGTATAGGCCTTGGCCAGTTGCAGCAACGAGGTCGAAAGACCGTATCCAAACGACATTGTCGCCTGCTCAAAACTGTTCCAGTCTCTAAAATCCTGCAAAGCACCCGCCGCCTCTCCCGGAAACCCCACCGCGGCAGACGTCCCAAAACCCAGCTTGTGATAAATCCCCCAGAAATATTCCGAAGGCATCTGTAAAGCGATTTTGCTGACCGCCACATTACTGGATTTTTTCAGCACATGCGTTAAATCCAGCGTTCCGTAATTGTGAACGTCACGCACCAAATTCCTACCAACCCTAAAAAATCCGTGCGTTTCAATCTCCGCATCCGGACTGATGTAACCTCCGTCCAATGCTGCTGCAATAACAAACGGTTTTACCGTCGATCCCGGTTCAAACACATCGGCCACGGCTCGATTTCGATAAAATCTGCCGTTCAGCCCTTTTCGGGTATTCGGATTGAATGCCGGCTGATTCACTGTCGCCAAAACCTCTCCTGTTTTCGCATCCAACACGACCAACGAAGCCGAATTCGCTTTATGTTTCACGAAAGCCGCCTGCAGTTCCCGGTAAGCCAGATATTGAAGCCTCTGATCTATCGTTAAACTCAGATCTTGTCCCGCTACCGGCTCTGCAATATTTTCAACATCCTTAATGACTTGGCCGCGACCGTCCTTAATCACATGCTTTTTCCCGGCAATCCCTCGCAAACTGGCTTCATAGGCTCGTTCCATGCCCTCCTGACCGACATCGTCAACATCGGTGAAACCCAGTAGATGCCCCGATACTTCCCCCGCAGGATAAAAGCGCTTGAATTCCTTTTGAAAATTAATGCCACTGACATTCAAAGCCTTAATTTTTGCCGCCAGATCGGGATTAATTCGCCGCTTAAGATAGACAAACTGCCGTCCCGACTTTTCGTTAAACAACGCCTTAATTTTGCTTTTACCTATTTCCAACATGGCGGCAACCTGCCTCAGTTTCTGCTTATCCTCTTCCCTTATCTGTTGGGGATTTACCCAGATCGACTGAACCGGGGAACTGATCGCCAAAGGCTCTCCGTTCCGATCCAGAATCTTCCCTCGATAGGCAGGTACTGCAACTTCATCCACATGCTGACGCAACGCTTTTTGTTGCAAAAACTCCTTGTCAAACACCTGTAAATGCACCGCTCTTACAACCAAAGCCGACATACCGAAGAGCATCACGCCCAGCAACAGCTTTCTTCTCAAGGCCAAATCGGCGTTTCTGACTTTGGTAGCTTTATCGCCTCTGTCAATCAGCATTTACGGTTTTATATAAATTATTTTTTCACGCTCGGGCATGACCAGCTTCAATCTTTTAGTCGCCTCGATCTCAACCCGGTTTTCGGCAGTCAACATGGTAAGTTCCAACTGTAAACGCCCCCACTCGACCTCATAATGGTCGAGTTTTTTTTCCATGTTCTGGATATCTATAAATATCCGCCGCGCCTGATATTTGCTGTAAATGACCGCCAACGCCGACAGCAACAGGACAGCACCCAATCCTGCTAACGTAACAGCTTTCATATTCGCCATTAACGCTTCTCCGCGACCCTCATCACCGCACTTCGCGCCCGAGGATTCCTCTGCAACTCGTCATCTCCGGCCCGAATGGCCTTACCTACGGCTATTAATCGACCTTGCTCGATATCCTTTTCCTGTACGGGTAGCCTGCCCGGGTTGGATTTTCGCCCCGCTTCAGTCCTGATAAAACGTTTCACTATCCTGTCTTCCAACGAATGAAACGAGATCACCACCAACCGTCCTCCCGGTGCCATCACATTCACCGCCTGCTCAAGCCCCGCCCTGATTTCCTGCAGCTCCTGATTGATTTCCATCCTGATCGCTTGAAAAGTCCGCGTTGCCGGATGCTTATGCTTGTCGCGAAAAGTTATCGCTTCTTCAATCAGCTTCGCCAATTGCAAAGTTGTTCGAAGCGGCTGCTGCCGCCGTCTTTCAACGATAGCGCGTGCGATTCTGCGTGAAAAACGTTCTTCGCCGCACTCAAACAGCACTCTGACCAACTCTGCCTCATCGACTTGCGCAAGCCACTCCGCCGCCGAGATCCCGGTGTTCCCATCCATTCGCATATCCAGTGGCCCGTCCTGTAAAAAACTGAACCCCCGCTCGGGATTATCCAGTTGCGGCGAAGAAACACCTAAGTCCATCAGCACTCCATTCACCGAACCGAAGCCGCCAAAGCGATCAACCGCAGCAGCCAGTCCGGAAAAGCAACCGTAATACAATGTAAAACGCCTGTCCTTACTTAACTCCTTGGCATAGCCGGATTCGACCGCTTCCGGGTCTCGGTCGAAGGCCACCAATCGACCCGATTCGCTTAATTCGTTCAAAATCGCCCGACTGTGTCCGCCCCGCCCGAAAGTGCAATCCACATACAACCCATCCGGCTTAATCTTTAGGGATTGCAATACTTCTTCACATAAAACCGGCAAGTGCTCCATCAAATGTCGGCCTAAAATGACAACGACCCAAGCTCTTCCAGCCCTTCATTATCGTCGCCGTCGAGCCATTCATTCTCTTTGGCCTGCCAGGATTCTTCGTTCCAAATTTCGAATTTATTCAACTGACCTACCAACACGATGTGCTTTTCCATGCCGGCAAATTTTCTCAATTTTTCAGGCAACAGCAGCCGTCCCTGATTATCCATTTCACATTCAGTAGCATTACCGATGACAAAACGACGTAACTTACCCGCCATTTTGTTCAATGTCGGCAATTTACTGATGGTATGTTCCAACCGCTCCCATTCCGGTAGTGGATATAGCCACAGACAACCCGGTTCGCCGACGCATTTCTCGTCAACCGCCACAGTCACCACTAACTGGCGTTCGCAACAATCCTGTAGCTCCTCCCGATAGCGGGTGGGAACTGCGATGCGACCTTTTGCATCTAAATTGATTGTGCTTATTCCACGAAACAACAGCGTCTCCGAAAACCCAAAAATCTCCCTTTTTTTCCACTTTATTCCACTTGAGGACCACTATAGATTTCAATATCGCATTAGTCAAGACGGATTAACTATTAATTCTTTCTTTTTCAACAATGACTTACATAATTTTCGCCAAACATTCTTGACAAAGAAAATAACTTTCCTCAAAAAACCATCACTTTCAAAAAGTTAAAAAATCAATTTGACGTCATTTATAGGAAAAAACAAATTCATCACATAAGAAATAGCTAATAAATAAGCACACTAAATATCCGCATTTACCGTACTCTTTACTCAAAAACTCAATGCTTTATAAAGTTGCGCCAATAGATTCGTCGCTTTTAAAACGACATGGTTTAAAACCTATACTTGTCTCTATCCGCCATTGTGCGAATAAGAAAAACCAATGAAAAAAACTGATAAACCTAATTGAAAAATGCAGATCAAGGATGAGGAAATATCGCGCATAAGGGAACTACTTAACCTTAAAAAAACAAGACATACGCTGACTCATTAGTTATAAATTCGTTCATTGAAGCAAATATTGAACGTATCTTTATTTATTTTGATGTTGACGATTTCAAAGCAGTAAACAAGAAGAGACAATTAAGAGTGCGATGAATTTTGTATTACTCCGCTCAAATGCGCTATTCATGGCGGTAAACATATCTGCTAACGGGTCATTGCCGAATTCGGCAAAAAAGAACCCAATTTACCCTCAATATAGGCATAGCGAAAGTCGGCCTACAAGTCTTCCCCAATGCAGAAAATTAGTCAAACCGGCCGACAGCAAGATGTACTTAGCCTAATAACGAGCACGGATTTCAAATTTGTCGTCAAGCAACGGCAAAGACCAGAACTATTCCAACGGCGAACCCTTGCCCCACAAAACAAAATGAGATCTTCGTCACACTTCTAACAGTTTCAGTAAGTGGTCTCAACGCCTAAGGGTCGCTTCGGATTAACAATCGTCGGAAATGAATAGAATGGGAATGAGTTGGCCTGTAAGCCGGGTTCTGTCGTGAACAGCCATTCATCTGGGCTGCAAGTCACCCTGCAGCTCGAGCAATCTACCCGGGAACCGCGTGGGCCACGCGTATGCTCCTCTATTTGATCTTGCTCCGGGTGGGGTTTACCCTGCCACCACCGTTACCGGCGGCGCGGTGCGCTCTTACCGACACCTTTTCACCCTTACCCGATCCTATGCTTGCCGGATTGGAACGAAACACAAACAGCTCAGCAAAGCTGAACTGCTACGCACTTTCGCACCTCTCCGACTAGGAAGCGGGCGGTATATTTTCTGCGGCACTTTCCGTAGGCTCGCGCCCCCCAGGCGTTACCTGGCACCCTGCCCTATGGAGCCCGGACTTTCCTCCATTGCGCCTTGCGGCGAAACAGCGGCTG
>JBNLEI010000251.1:0-8017 GCA_050304855.1 Methylococcaceae bacterium | reverse complement strand
CACATTCTCCAGGATCCATTTAAAAGCCTCGCTGTCAAACAAGCTCATCGGGCTTAGTTTTTTAATTGTGACCTGATCGCCTTTAACAAATACACTCTTTCGGACCATTGTTCATCTGGACTATAACGAAGAGCGAGTCTATGAAAGTCTCGGTAATCAACTACCGGCCGCCTGCCGAGTTAAACTGGAAAACTTTAATTCAGAATTATGCCATTTAACGGGGAAGTGGAACAGTCGGATCTCAGTCGATGAATCTTCTGAATTTATGCAAGAAATCGATCTTTTGCTGTTTTGGCAATCTCCAATTGTTTTTTGATATCTTTTTTTCGTTGTCTATAAGGAAGAAACAGAAAATAGATTGCCAAGCACAGCAAAAGCCAGAATTTGATTCTGAATGCAAACTCGAGTTGGCTTAGCATGATGGGATGGGTCATTAAATAAAGGTTGAGGGAGTCAATAAAATCCATGGCGTTTTCCGGCAAAAGTACGAATCGATGAACTTAATTCGACACATTGGATATGGAATAATTCATTACCCGCCGTGCTTTATTATCCATTAGGCTACAAATAAAATTGTCGGCAGATCTTCCTGATCTGCCGATATCACGTTAACTCAACCGATTTTCCTTCGCAAACTCCCTGCGAATGCCCTCTGCGATGTCATCAAGGCGTAAAATATTCTGTTGGCGGCTGATTGCCCGCATACAGGCATGGCGGACGACGTTCATGATCATGCCGCCTGAGATTTCGTACTGGTTAGCAAGTTGGTCAAGATCGATATTGGTATCCAGTTCGGCATGCTGAGGGAGCCCTTTTTGCCAGAGTCTCAAACGTTCCGCCTTACGTGGCATGGGAAAATGAATGACCTGTTCGAAGCGTCGCGAAAAAGCTTCGTCGACATTGTTAGCCAAATTCGAAGCCAGGATCACGAGGCCGTCAAAGGTTTCGATGCGTTGCAGTAGGTAAGAGACTTCCTGATTGGCGTAACGGTCGTGGGAGTCCCGTACTTGTGTCCGTTTGCCAAACAACGAATCGGCTTCGTCGAAAAACAGAATCCAGTTTTTGTGTTCGGCTTTGTCGAACAATGTTGCCAGATTTTTTTCGGTTTCCCCAATGTATTTAGAGACCACGGTAGCGAGATCGACTTTATAGACTTCGTGGCCGGTTACTTTGCCCAGTAGACTGGCTGTCAACGTTTTACCAGTGCCCGGCGGGCCGAAAAACAGACTGCGAAGCCCGGGGCGTAGCTTTTTGCGCATGCCCCATTGGTCCATCAATATATTGGAATATCGAACCCAGTCGAGCAGTTCCCTGACTTGATCCAGAGTCCTTTTGGGCAGGACCAGATCGTCCCATTCCATAGCGGTGTCGAGGTGTTGAGCAGGAAATTGCAGACTCATTTTGGGAGCACGAACCTTACCGGTAATAAACAGTTCAGCGTATTCCGCGTCGACAGTCAGCCTTCCGCTCATTGGCGGCTCGTTGTTTTTTGGCGGATCAAGAGAAATGACGCCAATTTTTACGAGAGGATGATCGCCGCTAAGCTGTTTTTGCCAATAATAACGTTGAGTGATGTCGTCACCCGCCAGAAAAAACAACGCCGTATCGCCGGTTGGCAGAAAGCCTCGGTGCTGGGTGCCGCGCGTGCCGCCCAATTGAGGGTAGTCGCCAGCGCCAGGGATTAAGGATTGTATGATACTGTCGAATAGTTCCGGTTTAATGAAAGGAATAAGGGCAAGCAGTAGTAAAAACTGCGATTCTTCGTCAAGCCGGTTTTGTTCGATAAACTTGCTGTAATGGTCTTTGTTGTTTATGGATGCGGACAATGGGGGCTGGCTTATTTCGAAGTTGTCTCTTTTTACTCCAAAATATAGGCATAGACGGTTTTTTAACAGTTTTTCGAAATTTAACAATGCAACCGATAAAGTTTCATTGAGCGGAAACTTTTGAGCGTTGGAATCTTTGTTAATAACGTCCATGGAGCATTCTTTTTTAATAATAAAATCTGTCGATCATTTTGTTCGGCTATATTAATGAGATTCCATGCGGAATGGGTTTAATGTAACGATACGCTTTTGTCCCCTTATGAATACGAAAATTTCTGGGTTGAAACAATGTAATAGTACCTATCAAATATTTTGAATGTTCGGGGAAAGGACAAACCAGAATAGCATATAGCAGGAAGTGGTTTTCCTATGCAAGCGAATTCTTTGTATTTCCTAGCGGGTATTTATTTAGCCTAGGCGGACAGCCCCATATTGCTAGCGGCTTTGCGGACGGCTTCCTCGAACATTTCCCACGTAGTGTCATCGAATTCGTCACGTATCATATTCGCCCAAAGCAGATCTGGATTATTGACTAATTCGGGTTTGATTTCCTGTAGCTTTTGAATTAGGGACTTATGGGAATGACCTTGTTCTTGCAGTACTTTTAACGTGGTATTTAAAAGACCTATTTGCCACTCCGCTTTTTCGCTTTCAAATACCGCGCCTTGAGTCATCGCATAAAGATGAAGGGCTCCCGGCGTTCCTTCTGGGCTCATCTTGGCAGTGAAAAAATTTGTTTGTTCGTCCCAATGGCAGCCCCCAAGGCTCGCACCGATAAGATTAGCACCGGAAAAGTTTGTGCCGCAGATATCCGCATGAGCCATCCAGACCATCCGTAAGTCAGCCTTTGTGAAATTGGCGTTTTTACAATTTGCATTTTTCAACTGTCCGGCTTTGGCGACTAGCTTTGTGAGATTAGCGTTCTCGAGGTTAGCTGAATGGAATATGGCGCCAGGCAGTTTTGCGCCGTTAAAGGAACTGTTTCGTAAGTCGCATCCTCCGAAATCCACATTGAGACCCTCGGCACCGTCAAATACAGCATCGGTCAATTTACTGCCGCTGAAATTCCAGTTAATTTTCGCGTAATCAAATCGGCAGTTACTCAAATCCGTTTTCTTTGCCGCAATCAGGTTTGGAAGTTCTATGCCGCGTAAATCGAGAACTGGTAGGATTTCTTCGGTGCCCGGAACGTTTCTTATATAGCCGATTAATTCGTCTCTCGAAGCGCCGACGCGCAGGCCTTGCTCGATTGCACGAATCGCTATTTTACCTTTAGGTGTTTTCCATCTGGAACGTAACGTCGCTTTGTTCATTGGTATCCGCTTGATGAAATGGTCAATAAATATAAAAAAATCCAAGCCGTTTGTCATATGGTTTTATGCTAAGCCGAAAATTACTCCTCCGTTTCCGGAGGTGCGGTCGGCATGGAGGGAATGATTGGTATCGGGACTGTGGCCGGTGAGGCCGCCAGGATGGGCGGTGGTCCCGGCTGAATGATTTCCACTGCGTAAGTAACGGGGGGTTGGCCTCCGGCGTACTTGGTTATTTTTCCGGCATCTCCGGCGGTTGTCCAGTCGATAACGAGTCGTTCTGAAGTATTGCGATTCGGAAACCTCAGTTCGGTTTGCAGCGTGATTTCTACCTGAGCATCAGGGATCAGAACTTGTCCAGAACGGACTTCGCGGCGCCTGATCGCCATTCCGGGCGGTAGCGAGCCTCCGTTTATATCACGCAGAGCGGCTTCCGCTAAGTATTGCAGCGCGGATCCATATAAAGCTTTGTGGTTATTGTCGGTAGGAGTGGAGCGCAAGAATGCTTCCACCGTTGCGCGGGCATTTGGTGGTACGGTGGCTAATTCTTCCGGCGTGAGGGCTCCGCGTACGGCGCTGTCAATCAGAGTTTCAAGTTGTTGGGCGGCAGTCGCAGTCGCGCGTTGAATAAGGTCGATATAACCGCGAACCGATGCTGGAGCCGACGATTCCGGCCCGATGGCAAAAAACGATCTGAAATCGCTGGGTTGGAAATGCTGAGGCCGTGGTGGAGCTTCCGTGGTTGGAATCCCCGATCTTATTCTTGTCTGGGTAGGAACGCCTTGGCGCCGGATGGCCAAACGGGCCATGTTTTGCGCCGCGGTCATGCCTCCTCTACGTCGCCAGTATTGACGAATCTGACGACCGGTATACATGTTCAGGACTTCAGCTGTCAGTTCTGGTCCGACATCGTTCAAAAGATTGCGGAAGCGCGTCGTGCTACCTCGCGTGCCTCTGCCCATATTACGCAATGCATCGTTGAGTGCAGCCGGATCGACCAGTTCAGCGACGCGCCAGAAGCGTTCCGGACCTGGATTATTGGCCAGTAGCGAAAGAGTTCGTTCTCCAAGGAGGTCAAATAATCGATAAAGGCGTTGAGGATCGGGGACAAAGGTGCGTAACAAAGATATACCTGCGGGATTACCCGAAAAGGCTTGTAACAGCGAACGCAACTCCGCTTCTCCAAGAGTGCTGGCAAAACTGCGCAGATCATCCGGTGTCATGCTTGCGAGCAAGCGGGTCAACTCCTGCGGGGTAAAAACTTGACCGAGTTTCTGGATGGCGCTTTCGTCACCTATTTGAGACAGTCTGCGTTGAGTCAATTCACTGGTGTTTTCCAGGAGACGATCGAACGCCTCGTCACCAAGACTACTGCGCAAGCGACTGGCTTCCTCGCTGGTTAAAGCACTGCGAAGATTGGGTTCGCCACCGATACCGGCAGTTCGAGGATCGTCCGTTCTGACGCGGGATGGTCCCGTTGCGACTTCTCCTCCTGCTTGTTCGACTAGAGTGCGGAACTGTTCTTCCGCCATGTGCCTGACCTCGGATTGGGCGGCATGCTCTGCCGCTGTTTCTCCGGCTTGACCGGCGGCTCGTGATTCGGCTTCCAACTCTTCCTCAAGAAGAGCCAGTTGTTGGCGGAAACGGACCGAGCCGCGATTACGGAATGATTTAATTCCTTGTTTGACGGTCGAGCCGATACCGTAAATGAGCAGAGCCAGCATTAATCCGTTCCACGTCGTTTTTAATTCGTCGGGTATGTTTTCATCATCGTTAATATAATACGTAGCTCTGCCGAGTACTTCACCGATTGTCTCACTGATGACAAAACGCTTAAGTGCCGTCGTGAGCGCTTGACGCATGGCGGCATTGATTGCGGCGCGGCCACCCAGCGTTCCGGCAGTTCCGGCCGCTGCCTCTCCGCCGGCAAGCAGGGGTGCTGCAACGACGGAGGCCAGAGCGCCGATAGTCAGGATCGCGTCAATCCAGCCGAATAGGTTGACGGTTCCTTGGGCGCTCCACAATGCTTCATTGAGATTGACTAGGCTGCCGCCGAGAGTCCATACATGTCTGACAACGATCCGATCCACACCAAACAGTTGTCGCCAGGATCGAACCAGCTGCCCCGCTTCCGGATTGAATTCGATAATTTCAACCAGTACGGGATCAAACTGACCGAAATGGCGGGCGTTTCCTTCAAAGTATTCCCAGTTTTCATAGGCTCGGGGATCGTCTGACGTCAGGCGATAGCCGTTTGTTGCCGCTTCAGAACCTCCGTTATCCGCTGAGCGCGCCGTGAATCGCGTCGGCAGGTAGGTGTGCATCGCGGCATGGGGCGTATCGATGATGTCAAACTGAAGAGGGTTGGCGCCATTCCGGTTTGCCTGTTGCCTTGATTGGTCTATCTGGTTAAGAGGCAAGGGGAAGCGGTGTTCCCGTTCCTCGCTAAGCTGTACTATTAGATAAAGCTCTTCCTGGGCTTTGCGATAAAGCCGTTCCGCTTTGCCGGATTGGCGCGCAGCTTGGGGGCGGGCAATGATTTCGACGTCATAGCCGGAAGCATCACGTCTGTGTTGCGCAACTCTGTCGGACTGTGCGGATGAGAAGGTTTCTCCGACCAAAAGTTCGAGGAAGGCTATTGAGTCATCTTGGCCGATATCGGGCTCGCCGCTCATACGGCGTTCGAAATTTCGTTCCAGTTGGTTTAAGTATTCAATTGTTGCAGTTTCTGCCGCCTCGGACAAAAGTCGTTTTTCGTCGGCATAGGCCAACGCTATCTCGTGCCACTGGTTTGCTTCGAGTGTCGGCGGTTTATAAACCAGGGCGAGAGCAGAAGTTTTTGAATCGGTCTGGCTAGCGGCTTCGGTCGAGTTTGCTGGTTGGTTTTGTAAGCGTTGAATAGCCGTTTGTGCTGCAGGGTCGTTGGGGAGAGTGAGCCCCAGTTGCTCCATTAACTGTTCAGCAAGCGGCCAGTTTCCAGTGGCCATGATGATATTAAAGCCTTCAGCAGAGCGCCATTCCGGCCTCTCTGTGATCAATAACCGTTCGATATCGACAATATGGTAATACGGCCGATCCACTTCGAAGAACGAAACGGTTCCTTCTACGGGCGTCTCTCCGTATCCGCGGGCCAATATAGCAGTCAGATCGTCATTAGTGATCTCAATATTTTCGGGTAAATTCCCTTCAAAAAACAATTCGATCAGGTAATTGTGATCTGCATCACTGAAACTGAAATGGGTTTCGTAGGTCTCTATCAGAATGTCAAAACGGACCACCGTCGGGCGATTGCTGATAAAAACAGGTTTGTTAAATAAAAAGGCATGGGCTGCACGCCAAGTGGCTTCTAGGTCCTCGACTGGATAACTGTCCAATATGGCCAACATATCGATGGGAATGTCGAGTATTTGAATAAGTCTGCTACCGACTGGATCGGTTTGCAATGCGCTCGCTACAAGCATAGTCCAGTAGGTTGCTGGGCCGAGCACACCATCTACCTCGATACGGTCGCCTTCCGCAAAACTGCCTGAAACAACCTGTTGTCTTATTTCATCGAGTCCTTGTAAGAGGGTATCCAAACCCGTTCCGACGTCTTGAATGCGAATAGATTCCTGTGTTTCTCTAGCAGCGAAAATAAACTCCGTAAGCGAGACACCTTCCTTACGTTTATTGGCCCTCCTTTGCCAGTCGGCAACCTGATTGATAAAGGCATTGGGTGTTTCATACGGGTTATAGGGGGCAAGAGGATTGGCATTGGCGAGTTGAAGGTTATCAAACCAAAGCCGGTTCGACCTTGTTGCTTCCTCATAGTCGATACGCCGGTATCGAGGGACTTCATCGAATAGAGGTGTCTGCTCGGTACCTTGTTCTGACGCATTTTGTTCCGCCGCTGCCGGCTCCCCTGTTGACGACTCCGGTACGGCTTGTTCCGGGTTTTGTTGTTCGGGTTCTTCATCCTCGCGTTGTATCAGACTGGTGTTAATGATTTGATTGCGATGTCCGCCGGTTTGTTGAACGACATGGGTGAGTTCGTGCGCTAGTAATTGCAGCCCTTCACGATTACCGGGATTGAACTTACCGGAATTAAAATAAATTCGGTTCTGATGGGTAAAGGCTTTAGCATGGATAGACTGACTCATTTGTGCCGCTTTGGTGTCGGTATGAATACGGACATCCGAAAAATCCTGCTTGAAGTTGTTTTGCATCGGTTGTCGGACTTCATCCGGTAGCGGTTCGCCTTGTCCGTAGCTTCGCTGCAGATCATTTTGTAGAGTGTTCAGTGTGTCGGAAGCGGATTCGTCGTCTCCAGCGCTTGTGGCAGTTTTTGGGCTAATCCGCTCTTCTTGTTCTTCGGCAAGACGTTCTTCATCTTGTGATTTTGGCTCGTCTTCGGCGGCTTTTGTTTGTATTGGGAGGAAGACACTTGCTACGTTATCAATTTCTGTATCGTGGACGATCTGTTCAGAGATCCGATCGGCTTCCTGTTCATAACGATCATTGGGTTGTCCCAGGTTCAGTTTGCCTTGGAAAAAGCCTGTATTGCTATTGGTATTGGAGTGAAATGAGCTCGACTCCATAGTAGAGGGTTTAGGATATGAAGCGGTCTGAGGAAAAAAAGAAGGCCTCTCACTATCCGATGTCTCTTTGGAGAAAAAAGGCTGTGTTGTATTGTCCGAGGACTTGTTCGGTTTGGTTTTACTATGACTGATCTTCGCCATGACAAAACCTCGTCATCTCTTTTGACCCTTATCTAGAAAAATGCGAAAAGAGTTTTAAAATGTCGGCAGACAGCATGAATTGAAATCCCGGTCCCGTTTGCATAGAAGGCAAACCCGGGACGCTTTGCACCAGCCAGGTTGGAGGTTGACCAGGTGTTTCACC
>JBNLEI010000250.1:0-11530 GCA_050304855.1 Methylococcaceae bacterium | reverse complement strand
ATAAAAGTCGATCATTGCCTGTTTCTTCAATCGGTAAGTTGCTGGCCGATTTTAACGCTCACGGTTCGGAACCAAAACCGCCTCCGCCGGGGGTTTCTATTTTAAGACTTTCTCCCGATTGCAGTTCAATATGACAACAGGCTGGCAATTGGATGTTATCACCATTGTTTTTCAACAAGGTATTTGCGCCAGCCAAGCCGGATTCTCCTCCCTGAAGTCCTTGCGGCATCTGATTACGTCGACTAGTCAGCAGATTGGCCGACATCGGTTGCAAAAACTTGATTTGTCGAATCACGCCGTTACCGCCTCTATGAAGTCCTTTTCCTCCGCTATGGCGGCGAATTGAAAATTGTTCCAGTAGCACTGGAAACCGCCATTCCAGCAACTCAGGATCGGTAATGCGGGAATTAGTCATGTGAGTCTGAACCGCATCGCAACCGTCGAACTCTGCTCCTGCTCCCGCGCCGCCACAAATGGTTTCGTAATACTGGTAGTTTTCGTTGCCGAAGGTCAGGTTATTCATTGTTCCCTGGCTGGGCGATAAAATTCCCAAAGCTGCGAATAGAGCGTCGACAATATGTTGCGACGTTTCCACATTACCGGCTACTACAGCGGCGGGATACGTTGGATTTAACACGCAATCTTCCGGAATAATGATTTTTAACGGCTTAAGACAGCCTGCATTTAAAGGGATGTCGTCCTGAATCAAGGTTCGAAAAACATAAAGTACCGCGGCTTTGCAGACCGCTGCAGGCGCGTTGAAATTTGTGTGTTGCTGCGGCGACGATCCGCTGAAATCAATACAGGCGGTGAGTAGATCACGGTTGATCGTGATATTGACATGAATGTCTACATTATGGTCCGTTTTGTAAATAGTTTGTCCGTCGTTTAACGATGCCAAAACTTTTTTTACACAGTACTCGGCGTTGTCCTGTACAAACTGCATGTAGTTTTGGACGGTTGCCAATGAGTATTGGTCAATCATCTTGCGAAGTTCCTGCACACCCTTATTGTTTGCAGCTATCTGCGCCAACAAATCGGCGATGTTCTGATCGGGATTACGCGCCGGATAAATTACCTCAGTTAACCATTGTTTGACAGCTTCCTCTTTAAAAATGCCGTCGACGACAATTTTTAAGCCTTGACTAATCACTCCTTCTTCGTTGATATGGTGACTGTCCGAGGGCATAGATCCAGGGGTCTTACCTCCGACGTCGGCATGGTGGCCGCGGGAAGCGAGGAAAAACAGCGGGCGAGTGCTGTTATCGTCAAATACCGGTGTAACGACCGTAATATCGGGAAGATGTGTTCCGCCGCGGTAAGGTGAGTTCAGTAAAAACACATCATGCGGTTTTATATCTGAACCTGGGTCTTCGATTAACGCTTTGACGCTTTCGCCCATTGAGCCTAAATGCACGGGAATATGAGGCGCGTTGGCGACCAATTGGCCACTGCTATCAAATATAGCGCAGGAAAAGTCCAGACGTTCTTTGATATTGACTGAATACGCAGTATTTTGCAGGACGAACCCCATTTGTTCGGCGATCGACATAAACAATCGGTTGAATATTTCCAGTCTGACCGGGTCGACTTCAGAACTGTCGGTCATTTCCCGGGACAGCGGCTTAATGCGTGTCAGAATCAAGTTGTTCTGAGTGTTTATTTCAGCACGCCATTCAGGCTCGACAACGATGGTCGATGTCTCCTCCAAGACTATGGCGGGTCCCTCGACAGACCAGCCGGCCGGCAATTGATTCCGTTGAAAAACCGGTGTTTTATGTAACGCGCCGTTGCTGAACATCGAGGTCATTAGAATCGGAGTTGCGGTTTCCGCCGTAGCATTAGGTAAAAGTGTTGTGTCATCGGTTCCGCAATGTCCGATCACTTCAACTGACACTGATTCGAGTATCAATGGCTTGTCTTGGTAAATAAAGCCGAAATGTTGCCGATATTTTTGTGAAAATGCTGTCTCCATCTGTTCCTTATCGGTAAAATCAACAGGTATGGCGGTATCGGTGCCTTGGAAACGGATTTTAACGCTGGCGTAGGTTTCGGTTTTATGGGTGCCGGTTAATTGCTTACGCATTTCCGCAATCCCATCTTGCTTCAGTTCGTTGATCAGGCTGCTTAGATCGGCGATTGAGACTTCGAACCAAGGTTGTTCAATAGCTTGATCTTTCAAGACCCTAAAATCGGCCAATCCCATTCCATAGGCGGATAACAGACCGGAAAAAGGGTGAAGAAAGATTTGTTTAATTCCTAGCCGATCGGCGACCTTGCAAGCATGTTGTCCTCCGGCGGCGCCGTAACAACAAAGTGTGTAGTCGGTAACGTCGTAACCTTTTTGTACCGAGATTTTTTTGATCGCTACCGCCATATTTTCAACTGCAATATCGAGAAAACCTTCTGCGACTTGTTCGGTGCCATACTGATTGTCAGTGGAAAGCGCTATTTTTTTGGCCAGTTCAACGAATAACTTCCGAACAGTTTCCGTGTCCAGGCTCATGTTGCCATCCGGACCAAATACGGCAGGGAACATCGGTAATTTACCCAAAATGATGTTAGCGTCGGTAACGGTTAGCGGGCCTCCGCGGCGATAACCGGCTGGCCCTGGATTGGCGCCTGCCGACTCTGGTCCGACTCGGTAGCGCATCCCATCGAAAAACAAAATGGATCCACCGCCGGCGGCCACGGTATGGATGTTTAACATTGGTACTCGCAAACGGATTCCTGCGACTTCCGAATCGTAGTTGCGTTCCAATTCGCCGTCGTAGTGCGCGACATCTGTGGATGTCCCGCCCATATCGAAGGCGATGATTTTATCGAAGCCGGCGGCCTCGGCCGTTTTTACAGCACCGATAATTCCCCCGGCAGGGCCCGATAAAATACAATCCTTGCCCTGAAAATGATTGGCTTCGGTCAGTCCACCGTTGGATTGCATAAATAGTAAGCGATTAGACCTGTCGTCGGTGAATGCCAAACCCTTACCGATCAGGTCAACATAACGCTTGAGAATCGGAGATAAATAGGCGTCGACGACTGTCGTATTGCCGCGGCTGACGATCTTCATGAACGGGCTGACCTCATGAGATACGGAAACCTGTTGGAATCCGATGTTCTCAGCAATATTTGCTAATTTCAGCTCATGGTTTGGAAAACGCCAAGCATGCATCAAAACAATGGCAACGGAACGGATTCCCGTGGCGTACAGGGATTGCAGCTGTTTTTTAGCCTGTTCTGTATTCAGTGGCTGTAAGATTTTTCCCTTTGCATCGACTCGTTCTTCAATTTCAACAACGGTTTGATAGAGTCTCTCTGGCAATTGGATTTTCAAGGCGAAAATATCGGGACGGTTTTGATAACCGATTCTTAAGCAATCGCCTAATCCTTGAGTGATCAATAGTGCGGTTGCTTCGCCTTTTCTTTCCAACAAAGCGTTGGTTCCGACCGTAGTACCCATTTTAACGACTTCGATACAGTCCTTCATTGACCGGTTATCAGGTAATTGCAGGATATCTCGGATGCCTTGAAGAGCAGCGTCCTGATAGCGTTCAGGATTCTCAGACAATAGTTTTCGAGTGATCAGCTTACCTTCGGGCGAGCGGGCAACCATATCGGTGAAAGTACCGCCTCGGTCGATCCAAAATTGCCAGCGTTTATTCAAGTCAGCCATAAAATGAGTTTTATGATAAATTTATGTATTTAAAGGTACACTTAATGAATCGTTCTGGTCGTTATCGGTCGTGAATGTGCAAAAAATTCGTATTATAGATTCAGATCTTTTGTGAGTGGGGATTTAATTATGGCTAGAGCAATCAATATAACCAAATTGATCGGAAATACGGATCTGGTGAAATTACAGCGCATTGCCCCTGCTAATTCCGCCGAGGTGTTGGTTAAACTTGAATCAAGAAACCCTGGTGGGTCGGTTAAAGACAGGATCGGGCTAGCCATGATTGTCGCGGCGGAAAAATCCGGCGCACTGCCCCCAACCGGCGGTACCATTGTCGAACCGACTTCGGGCAATACCGGTATCGCCCTGGCCATGGTTGCCGCACAGCGGGGCTATCACTGTATATTGACGATGCCCGAAACCATGTCGGTGGAGAGACGGCAGCTATTATCGCTCTACGGCGCTGAAATCGTTTTAACTCCCGGAGCGGAAGGAATGAGGGGGGCTATTGCCAAAGCCCAGGAGATCGCGGATGCGACACCGGGTGCATTCATGCCGCAACAGTTCGAGAATCCTGCTAATCCGGAAGTTCACCGCCAGACGACAGCCCAGGAAATTTGGGCGGCGACGGATGGTAAAGTCGACGCGTTCGTTTGCGGCGTTGGAACGGGCGGCACTATTTCCGGCGTGGCCGACGTGATCAAAAAACGCAACCCCGATTTTTGGGTCGTTGCCGTGGAACCGTCTGAATCTCCGGTGATTTCGGGCGGAACCCACAGTCCTCACAAAATCCAAGGCATCGGGGCCGGTTTTATACCCAAAAATCTCGATATCGACTTGATCGACGAAATCGAACAAGTCAGCACCGAACAAGCATTCGCTATGCGTAAACGGCTCATTGAAGAAGAAGGGATTATGGCCGGTATTTCATCCGGTGCCAGTATTTGTGCCGCACTTCGAGTTGCTGAAAGGTTAGGAGAAGGTAAAACGGTCGTGACCATAATCCACGATACCGGCGAACGTTACTTGAGTATGAGTCAATAATGAAATTGATAAATTTGGTCAAGCGGTTAATGCAGATTGCTGATCACACCGAGGTTAAGCAAGCGGTTAGTGACGAACTGGCGGATCAACTGAAACAGGCGGCATTCAAACGGATATTTAACCAGCCCCGATTTGCCGTACGCGACGGTCTTAACGAATATGACGAAGATTATCGTTTTTTCGTTCCGCGAGGCCATTTGATTACGGCGGAAATGCGCGAATCGTTACTCAGGTCCCTGAATACCGAAACGGAAACTACTGAAGCGGTATCTGAAATCGAAGTGACTGAAGATCATTGTAATGATGCTCGAGAAACCGACCAAACAGGATGAGCGGACATTTAGCTAGCTTTAAAGCCGATAAACTCATAGAGACCGTCACTTACCGCGCAGGCAACCGACTACTGGTTTTGGTTGACGAGGGATCGATACACAGGATTGAAAAAATTGTTGTCAAGCTCGTTCCAATATTTCGTATGACCGTGTTATCACCGGTGCCGGTCGATTTTAATGCCTTTTCGAGCATGGCCTCCGCGCCGTTGGAAGCAGCGGTTTTTTCCGATGATTTGATAGTTCGAGGTTATTTGGGGCAATTCACGGTAGGTGGTCGCAGCGATGTGTTCGATCAGGTACTGGATTTACTCGAACAACCTGCTATAAACAGTACTGTTGCGCCGCCCGGTTACTTTCGCAGCAGCGATAGCGGTCGTTCTCTGGCGGACATAATAGCCGAATTGTCGGAAATGATCGGCGAGTTCGACAAGCCCAAATACTTTTATCTGCTGCCTGAACTCTGTGCAAGCAGCCGGCGGGGAATCGCAGGTTGCAGCCAATGTATCGATGTCTGCGCAACCGATGCTATCGGCATCGGCTCCGAAAGTATCGAAGTCGATCCTTTTTTGTGTCAAGGTTGCGGAGATTGCTCTACGGTCTGTCCATCGGGCGCGATCAATTATCAATATCCGAAACGCGACAAAACACTGGCGGCGATCAAACAAATGTTTGCCAAAGAAAGCGCGGTTTTGCTATTGCACGACGCTACTACACCGGTCGTCAACGATAGCGTTCATGCGATCGAAGCACTCGAACTGGAAGCGATCGGTTCGGCCGGCATGGATATTTGGCTGGGCGCTATCGCTTACGGTGCTCAACAGGTTTGGTTATTGGAACCGAAAGAGATGACTCACGAAACCCGTTTAGCCTTGGAGACTCAGATAACGCAAACACATAGCATTCTCTCAAGCCTCGGTTACTCCACGAATATACTTCAATTGGCCGGTGTCGACGAGTTTGTTTTTGATAACGGCGGATTGGTGGTGCATCGGGCCGAATTCGTTCCCGATACCGACAAACGCCGTATGATTCGCATGTCAGTCGAGCATTTGGCAGGATACGCCACTTCTTCTTACGAGTTCTGCGAATTACCAAACGGGGCGGCTTTCGGTGCTATCGAAGTTGATCAATCAGCTTGTACTCTTTGTATGTCCTGTGTGTCCGTATGTCCTGAGCAGGCATTATTATCTGGCGGCGATTCGTTGCAGCTTAAGCTTATTGAGTCCCAATGCGTACAATGCGGGATCTGCCAACGAGCCTGTCCGGAGAATGCGATTACATTGGAGGCGCGTTATCAGTACGACAATATCGCCGCTCGCACTCCGCGACTGCTGCACCGGGAATCACCGTTTCAGTGTGTAGAATGCGGTCAACCTTTCGCCAGCCGGCGTATGATAGAAATCCTACTGGAAAAACTGGAACATCATCCGATGTTTCAGGGGGAGCAAAAACGACAACTGATGCTTTGCGAACACTGCAAAGTGACCGCCCAGTTTGTGAAAAAGCGATGAACGAAGCATTGGAAGAGCGTGTTTTTACTTATAAACTGCTGGCCAGATTGGTTGTCGTCCCGGCCGATCGTTCGTTGTTGGATCACCTGAAGTCGATTGAAGTGATGGATCCAAATAACGCTGATCCTCTTATAGACAGTTGGAGACGTCTTACCGAAGCGGCTTCTAGTGCTTTAATCGAAGAACTCGATGATGAATTTCACCGTTTGTTTATTGGATTAGGGCGTGGCGAGTTGTTGCCGTATAGAAGCTACTACGAAACCGGCTTCTTAATGGAAAAGCCGTTAGCTGAATTACGCAGTGATTTACGCAGGCTCGGTTATCAGAGAAAAGCCGACAATAACGAACCGGAAGACCATTTCAGCTCGCTTTGTGAAGTTATGGCATCGTTGGTGGAGGAGCAAAACAGTGAACAGGTGGCGTTTTTTAAACATCACGTTGCCCCCTGGTTTCAGCATTTTTTCAACGACTTACGCCAATCAACCACCGACTCCTTTTATCAGGCTGTCGCTGCGTTAGGCGAAACCTTTATCGTAGCCGAATCGAACCTGCTGAAATCGGAATAATATCCAACGATTCGGTTCGCGGCGGTGAGATGAATCCCGAAGTTTGAGGTTGTGGATAGCCTGAAATCCTATACAGTTAATATTCTGTCACAGGTTGATCCATCAATGAATCAAACAGTTGCAACCATTGACCGACATTTTTTATTGAAAATCTACGCCATTACCGGTATGTTTTGGCGATCAGAGAACGATAAATCACGGGTGCCTCATGTTACTTTCCAAAACACGTCGAACTTTTATGAAAAAAATGTTCGGTGCGGCGGCCGCTTCAAGCGCCGTTTTAGTTTCCGGGCAGACTTTAGCCGATCGTCCGACAGTTAACGATGATAAGTTGTCATCATCGAATAGCGGCTATAGGGAAAGCGATCACATTCGAAACTATTATCAAAAAATCAATTTTTAACGACGGGCGTGCGTTTTTTGTGGCGCATCATGAAGTGAGTTGGTGACGGTTCGAATTTCAAGCAGCTTGAGCAATACGATAATGAGTCAATGACATGAAACTGATTAAGCGGCCATCCGTTACAAATATTAATAGCGATTTCGAACCACAAGTCAGTCGGCGTCGCTTTCTGAAGTTTTCCGGTTTGGCATCTGGCGGAGCGGCATTATCCAGCTATTTTCCGATGGCCTTAATGGAAAAGGTCCAGGCTGAAACCGAAACAACACCTAGCCCATCACTAGCGACGATTGAAACCGTTCGTACCGTATGTACACACTGCTCGGTCGGTTGCGGGGTGATTGCCGAAGTACAAAACGGGGTTTGGGTCGGGCAGGAACCCGCACTGGATCATCCTTTTAATTTGGGTTCGCATTGCGCCAAAGGTGCTTCGGTCAGAGAGCATGGTCACGGTGACCGACGTTTGAAATATCCGATGAAACTGGTCGACGGCCAATGGAAACGTATCACTTGGCAGCAAGCGGTCGATGAAGTCGGTGATCAAATGCTGACAATCCGCGAGCAATCAGGCCCCGATTCGGTATATTGGTTGGGATCTTCCAAACACAATAACGAACAGGCGTATCTATTTCGAAAATTCGCCGCTTTTTGGGGTTCAAACAACATAGACCATCAGGCTCGGATCTGCCACTCCACTACCGTTGCGGGAGTCGCAAACACCTGGGGCTACGGCGCGATGACCAATTCTTTTAACGACATTCATAACAGCAAAGCCATTTTGATTATCGGCGGCAATCCCGCTGAGGCTCATCCCGTTTCAATGCTGCATATTTTCAAAGCCAAAGAACGCGGGGCGCCTCTGATCGTGATCGATCCGCGCTTCACCCGAACCGCGGCTCATGCGACGCAGCACATTAGCCTTAGGCCCGGTACCGATGTTCCGCTGATCTGGGGCATGTTATGGCATATTTTTGAGAACGGATGGGAAGACGAAAAATTTATCAAACAACGGGTTTACGGCATGGACGAAATTCGCCGGGAAGTTGCCCAGTGGACGCCCGAGAAAGTCGAACAAGTGACCGGAGTTGATCGGGACGCAGTCTATCGAGCTGCCGAAACCATGGCCAAGCATCGACCCGGTACCTTTATCTGGTGCATGGGAGGCACTCAACACACAATCGGCAATAACAACACTCGCGCGTATTGCATCTTCCAGTTGGCATTGGGAAATATGGGCGTTGCAGGCGGCGGCACCAATATATTTCGTGGACACGATAACGTCCAAGGCGCAACCGATTTAGGGCCGAATGCGCATACGTTGCCGGGTTATTACGGTTTGACGGAGGATGCCTGGAAGCATTGGGCGAAAGTCTGGGATGTCGATTACCAATGGTTGTCTGATCGTTTCGATAGCGAAGTATACGACGATGGCGCCGGCGGTCAAAAACGTACGATGAATACTAGTGGCATACCGGTGTCGCGATGGATCGACGGTGTTTTGGAAAACCGCGAACATATCGCTCAACGCGACAATCTGAAAGCCATGGTGCTATGGGGACATGCTCCAAACAGTCAGACCCGGGCGCCGGAGATGAAAAAAGCGATGGAGCAACTGGATTTACTGGTTGTCATCGATCCTTATCCGACCGTCAGTTCAATATTGCATGACCGAAAAGACAATGTCTATTTGTTACCGGCTAGCACGCAATTCGAGACTTACGGTTCGCTGACGTCCTCCAATCGCTCGTTGCAGTGGCGGGATCAGGTGATCGAACCTTTATTCGAATCTAAGCCTGACCACCAGATATTATATTTATTCGCCCGGAAGTTCAGTTTTGCCGACCGCATGTTCAAAAATATCAAAATTGAAAACGAAATCCCGCTGATTGAGGACGTGACGCACGAATTCAATAGAGGTACGTGGACGATCGGTTATACCGGACAAAGCCCTGAACGGCTGAAAAAGCAACAGCGGAATTGGCACACTTTTAATACAACCTCTTTGGTCGCGCAAGGAGGAGAATGCGATGGTGAATATTTTGGCCTGCCTTGGCCTTGCTGGGGAATGGCTGATCAGAAACATCCGGGAACACCGCTGCTTTACGATACTAGCAAACCGGTTGCGAAAGGGGGGCTGACGTTCAGAGCACGTTTCGGAGTCGAACGCGACGGCATCAGTCTATTGGCCGAGCAATCTTATTCCAAAGATTCTGAAATCAAAGACGGTTACCCGGAGTTTAGCGCGGACTTGTTAAAGGAATTAGGTTGGTGGGATGAGCTCAGCGAAAACGAAAAGCAGCAGGCTGAGGGCAAAAATTGGAAAACCGATTTGTCCGGGGGAATTCAGCGGGTAGCGATCAAACACGGTTGCGCGCCGTTCGGTAATGCCAAAGCTCGTTGCATCGTCTGGCAATTTCCTGATCCGGTGCCGGTACATCGAGAACCTTTGTACTCCAACCGTCGTGATATGGTGGCGAAGTTCCCTACCTACGAGGATCGTAAGAGTTATTATCGCTTACCGACGCGATATGCATCCGTTCAACAGACGGATTTCAGTCAACAGTATCCGCTAATCATGACCAGCGGCCGATTGGTTGAATATGAAGGTGGGGGAGAAGAAACTCGTTCCAATCCATGGTTGGCTGAATTACAACAGCAAATGTTTGTTGAAATCAATCCGGTTGACGCTAATAATGCCGGTGTCAGAGACCGCGACCAGGTCTGGGTGGAAGGCCCCGAAGGCGGACTCATTAAAGTGATGGCTTTTGTTACAGAACGAGTCACGCGAGGTTTGGTGTTCATGCCTTTTCATTTCGGCGGACACTATCAAGGCAAAGATTTGCGTGAAAAATATCCCAAAGGCAGCGATCCTTACGTATTGGGCGAGTCCTGTAATACCGTTTTTACTTATGGCTACGATTCGGTGACCGCAATGCAGGAAACCAAGGTTTCTTTATGCCGGATAAGGAAAGCGTAGGAGAATAAGCTCATGGCTAGAATGAAATTCATCTGCGACGACGAACGTTGTATCGAATGCAACGCATGTATCACAGCCTGCAAAAACGAACATGAAGTACCTTGGGGAATCAATCGTCGAAGAGTCGTCACGATCAACGACGGACAGCCAGGTGAAACCAGTATATCGGTGGCCTGTATGCACTGTACCGATGCACCTTGTGCCCAGGTGTGCCCGGTAGATTGTTTTTATACGACCAAGGACGGGGTGGTGTTGCATAATAAGGATATTTGTATCGGTTGCGGTTATTGCTTTTATGCTTGTCCGTTTGGCGCCCCGCAGTTTCCTCAAGACGGCATGTTTGGGGAACGCGGAAAAATGGATAAGTGTACATTCTGCGCCGGCGGCCCCGAACCGGATCATTCGGAAGAGGAATATAAAAAATACGGACGTAATCGTCTGGCGGAAGGCAAGTTGCCGTTATGTGCCGAAATGTGCTCCACGAAGGCCTTATTGGCAGGAGACGGTGATGTCTTGTCGAAACTGTTTTCCGAACGGGTTTTGCAGCGCGAAATGAATCGCACGGATCAAGCTTCCGCCAAGTCTAATGCTCAGGCGTGGGGCTGGAAAACGGCTTACAAGGACTGAACGATGCGTATTTTGCTGTTTTGGTTGTTGTTGTCCTCGACCGTTTACGCAACCGGTGCGGACTTAAGTGAAACCGGGTTATGGCGGCAGATTCGCGACGGAGCTGTCGGTTATAGTGCCGTAGTCGGAAGAGAGTCCAATCGGTTAATTCAATCGTCGGGCGCCGATTGGCTTTATTTACGCAATGAATTGATCACCGGTACCGGCGCCTGGTTTTTGGCTATTACCGTTTTGGCTTTGGCGGCCTTTTATCTGATACGCGGCCAAGTGAAATTGTCTCAGCCGAGAAGCGGCGAAATGATTGAACGTTGGAGCAAAACCGAGCGTTGGCTACATTTTTATACCGCGACGCTGTTTTTGTTATTGGCGTTTAGCGGATTAATTCTGCTCTACGGACGTA
>JBNLEI010000249.1:0-4637 GCA_050304855.1 Methylococcaceae bacterium | reverse complement strand
GACGGCAATTTCCGCTTCCAGCTTTTCTAATCGACCCAGCACAACGCCTTTGTTGACTAACGCCTTGGCAACCTGTTCCTGCAAAACCAGGTCCTCCGACGCGCCGTACCGATTCGACACTTCGTCGTAGACGGCAATTTCCGCTTCCAGCTTTTCTAATCGACCCAGCACAACGCCTTTATTAACCAACGCCTTGGCAACCTGTTCCTGCAAAGCCAGTTCCTCCGATGCGCCGTAACGATCCAACACCTCGTCGTGGACGGCAATTGCCGCTTCCAGCTTTTCCAATCGGCCCAGCACAACGCCTTTGTTAACCAACGCCTTGGCAACCGGTTCCTGCAAAGCCAGTTCCTCCGATGCGCCGTAGCGATCCAACACCTCGTCGTAGACGGCAATTTCTGCTTCCGGCTCTTCCAATCGGCCCAGCACAACGCCTTTGTTGACTAACGCCTTGGCAACCTGTTCCTGCAAAGCCAGTTCCTCCGATGCGCCGTAGCGATCCAACACCTCGTCGTAGACGGCAATTTCCGCTTCCAGCTTTTCTAATCGACCCAGCACAACGCCTTTGTTGACTAACGCCTTGGCAACCTGTTCCTGCAAAACCAGTTCCTCCGACGCGCCGTACCGATTCGACACTTCGTCGTAGACGGCAATTTCCGCTTCCAGCTTTTCTAATCGACCCAGCACAACGCCTTTGTTGACTAACGCCTTGGCAACCGGTTCCTGCAAAACCAGTTCCTCCGATGCGCCGTACCGATTCGACACTTCGTCGTAAGCGGCAATTTCCTCTTCCGGCATTTTCAATTGACCCAGCGTAACCGCTTTGTTAAATAGCGCTTGGGCAATGAGTTTCCGCGAGGACTGTTCCTCCGATGCACCGAAACGCTGAACAAAATCGTCGATGGCAGCAACTGCTTTTTCCAACTCACCGTTAAAATAATAGGATGTAGCTAAAGTGAGCAGCAACTGAAAATCTCCCGGATTTTTTGCCGCACCGCGTTGCGCGATATCCAACGCTTGTCGCCAATCCCCTTTCTGCATCGCTCCCGCAATTTGTTTTAAATACGGTTCCGCATCCACTTGAGCAACTTTTTGGATGGTTTCGGCCAGACGACGATAGGGAGCATCGGAACTAAACAAGTCACCGTCATCCACCAAAAGCCGATCGTCATAGGCCAACAAGGGGTTGTATGGAATAACCAAAGGCTTTTCGGCATTGACGGCGCCTTTAAATTCCCTAGCAATTCGATTCATCTTTTTCGCAAACGGAGTTCCTCTTGTTACCGGCATTATCGGAACCGGCGATGCGGCTAGAATAATGTTTGGTTGCAAAGGCGCATATTTACGAATCGAATCGAATACAAATTTTGCGCCGTCTAAGTTTTGCTCATTAAGATTGAATACCAACACCACAATGTCGGCCAGTTGATGAGTGGCTATGCCGCCTATTTCGGAGAGTCCCGTGCGGGCATCGATGAATACGTAGTCCGGCGCATAACTTGCTATGATATGCCCGCGCAAGTTTTCCAATATTTTATATCCGCCCTGACGACTGTAGAAATCGTTCCAGGTAGCGCCTTGCAAGAAGGAAAGATAGTCCTGTTCCTCATGGCGACCGGCCGGCATCAACCAGGCACTGCCTTTGTCGTCGGACTTCCCCTTGCATTCATGAATATAATTATCCAGTTCAGACGGCGGTTGGCCTTGTTGAATGCATTCTTTTAAATATTCGGTAAACCCGGCCAGATGTTTTTTTCCAGACTTGGGCGTTAACACATCAAAATGGGTTAAACCGGGCGCTTCTAAATCTAAATCCAACAATACGACTTTCTTGCCCCCGGCCACCAGCATTCTAGCGCAATTGGCCAATGCCAAAGTACGGCCGACACCACCTTTGTAAGAATAAAACGCTACGAAGCGTGTCAGAACAGTAGGCTTCTTTGAGGGTTTATTCATTACATTGCTTGATTATATGGGATAGTCGGTATCCCAAGTCGCTCAAGCCGAATTGCATCAACATAGGGCAATTTCGCCTCCGGCGTCACCGATAAAACTGGTTCTACCGGTTCTATGTTTTTTAAGGTCTCATTACCTAGCCTTGTAAGAAACAATGCGTTCTCTCTTCCCTGCTTTTTGCGATAAATCAGCCCGGCGTGTTCGAGTTTCTTGAGTTCGTTGGAAACGTGACTGGGGTTTTTACCGCAACGAGCGCCTAACTCGTTTTGGGTAATACCCGGTTGTTTATCGATATGCTTGACAAGTAAACCGCTTACCTGCGACGGCAACACCAAATTCAGTTGTTCCAATGGCTTGCCGCTCTCCAATGCCAAAGTCAATACGTCGCCAAGCGCCCGCCAGCGATCTCCGGGCTTACCTGTCATATCCAAACGATCTGCCAATGGTGCAAGATCGGCTATAAACGCACGCATTTCCCTAATCTTGTCAGTCTCTTGCTCTAACAACACCGCTGTAGCCGCTGTTGTCAGCCAGGCTTTTTCTAATAACAAGCTGGCTTCATCGTGACTTTTTAAAGCTGTTATATATGCATCGCGATGCGGAATAGTCTTATCCATAGTTCACAAAATAAGTCGTTTTTTTGTTAACTAAAGTATACTAGACAAGTTTAGTTCATATCTATATCAATTGTAGTTATGAACAAAAAAGATTTCTCCGGATCATTTTTCTTGACGACTGGCTTTTTCTTAGAAGGGATGTATGCCAATACTAGTTCCTTGTTATCGCCATCTATCGGTTTGGCATTGCATACAAAAGTCGATGCACGCCGCCGGCTTACTCCCGCTTGCCTAGCCTTATCGCTAAATCGAACCAAGTTAGGTGACATGGCGGGTACTAAAAAGATGTCTATCGGCAGCTTTGCCCATACGGGATCGTTAAAATAATCCAGACAAATCGGAGAGGCAATACTGCCCAGCACGGTGTGCCGAATTTGAAACTCGTTTGACCACTCGGTTGGCTCAAACGCCGCTTGCCGGATCGTCAATACCTTTTCCGCTTCGTCTTCGGTTAATTTAAACGGCTGACGTTTTCCCTGTTTCCACTCTACATCGCCGGCAAAATTGAACACTGTACAGCGGTTGCTGTAATTGTTTTTCTTCTCTTGGTGATGAATATGGCGGCTTCCTGCTACTACGAGCCGTATTGCTGGAGAAAAGGCGTTTACCTCCGCCAACCATTCACTTATCTGCCGTTCCAAAACTTCGGTCATTACCAGTTCCGGAAACAACAGAATATCGACTTTTAGTTTATGGGCTTCGTTCAGCACGTTTTCCAGACGCTGAGAAAGCCCATCCTCGTCATTCGCTCCGTTACACCAGAACGGAATCTCGCCATAACTATAAACGTCGGATCGGTCGTATTGCCAATTCATTTCCTTTCCATTAGCCAGCGGCGATAAACCGAATTTGACTGACTTTCTCCATTTAATTGCATCAAAAACATCGCTTCGGCGCGCATCCAAATCTATGTTGTCTTCAATTTCCACCCACTGATGACGCAACCTTATATTACTTTCGACACCGATCGCGCTGTCCGCCTTAAATCGGTTTTTGGGCTCAATCGCTTTGAATATCGGCGATTCCTCATCGCGAGCCAAGATATAGCAAGTGTCACTAACAGTTTGCTTAATTACACCATGCAATAAGTATGGATTAGGCTTTTGCCAAAATTCAGTATCTAAATTATGCAAGCAAGCATAAGCTTCCAAAAAGGCATCGTCGGTTTCGATTGGCTTCGCTAGAACGGATGAAATCTCTTTCGGTTCGTCCAAGAATTTTTGAAACCTAACACCACTGCAATCTTGTATTAGTTGACCCAAATGTTGACGATTCTTGATGACAAGTTGTACAAATAGCTCGCACCACTGATTAAAGGTTTCTTCCGTAAAGCTGTCCTTCATGTCGTACCGAAACTCTGATTGAAGTTTTATAATTCTATCAGTGAAAAATAGTAAAGCGTGAAAGTATTTCTAGCTTTTAGGGTGCGCTGTATGAACAGATAAGTATCAAAGGGACCAGACACCTTTGTTCGATTTATTCCCTTTTGTTTCTACCCAACCGCCACTTCCGCCACGCACCGCTCGTCATCATTCCCGGGTTTGGGGCGCAGGGGTCATATATGGTCCGTCCCATATTGCAAGAAAAAATTCGCCAGTGGCATAAAGAATATTGGAATTTTAGGGTCAAGTCTTGTAATCGCGCATCTAAAGAACATCCCTGTTCAATCTACAAGAATTACTCCACCGTCACCGACTTAGCCAAATTCCTAGGCTGATCGACGTCCGTTCCCTTCGGCACGGCGACATGATAGCTAAGCAGTTGCAACGGGATGGTGTAGATGATCGGCGAGATGACGTTGGCTACCTTGGGTACTCGGATGATCTGAACGCTGTCGGCTTCGTCGGCTTCCAGCGATTCGTCCATGAAGGCGATCAGTTCGCCGCCGCGGGCGCTGACTTCCTGCATGTTTGATTTGAATTTTTCCAGCAGCGTGTTGTTGGGGGCGACGGTGATGACCGGCATTTCGGCGTCGATCAAGGCCAGCGGGCCGTGCTTTAGCTCGCCGGCCGGATAGGCTTCGGCGTGGATATAGGAAATTTCCTTCAGCTTCAGCGCCCCTTC
>JBNLEI010000248.1:0-5711 GCA_050304855.1 Methylococcaceae bacterium | reverse complement strand
CTCCGGCGCTCGCGACACCGGTGACAACAGCTCCCGATAATGTTGCTGCACGTTCTCGATATCGATCTGCGCAATACCGGACGAAAAACCGAACCAGACATACAATCCGTTCAAATCTTTAAACATCGGCGGCAAATATTGGGGCGGAGCAATCAAACCGTCCAAAAAATGCTCATATAAAACCGGCACATCGTCTAGCGTAACTTTACCGACAAACAACATCGGCAGGGTTTCAGGCACTCCTTCCATTGTGGCGCTACGAACGAAATTAACCAATTCGATAAACCCTTTAACATATGACAAATCCTTGGTAAAACAAGCACCACCTTCTACCATTCCGCCCCGAAACACACGTTGCGCAATGGTATAGCTGTCGTGCGGGCTGATATCGCGATCAACGAAATACCGGTATACCTCGATGAAATCCGCACCCTGTTCAGCCAAATCGATGGCAATAACACGATCGCTAATACGTCGAGCCCGGTTGGGAAAGGAGCTGAAAGTCAGGGTTTCAATTAGCACGGCCAACCCTTCCTGTGTTGCGGTAATGCGCGGAGAACCGACGCTGAGCCATGTTGCCCAGGGCTGCATACGGCCGTTCAACGTCGTACCCACATGCACCCAACCTTCATGAACCTCAAGAACTTGCAAGTCCAATTCTGAAAACAGAGCTTTATTGTTAATTTTGATCTTATCGCCACCGGCGGAAGCATCGGAAACGATACCGTCATTGAGAATCACGCTTAAAGCGCCAGGATCAAAGTACAAACCCAAGCGCTGACTCAACCGGGCTACCGCTTCTTCCGCAGTATAAATTTTAGGATGGACCTGATTCAGATGCTTTGCACCCGGCAGCGAAAAAATCGCACATAATCTCTCGCCCAGTTCCAGCAAACTTTTGTTGTCACCTCTTAAATGATCGCGTGCGGAACCGTAGAGCGCCTGACTGTGTTTTAAAAACTCAGGGGTCCCCCGGCTATGCAATAAATCAATAACACGCCTGTATTGAAGGGTGGTATCCAGCAAAATCGCTCCCAAAGCGTCATTTTTGCCTAGATCGCGAATAATATCGTGGCGGATTTCATCAAGCTCTCCGGCAGTCTTGCCCAGATCAAAAGCGGGTTTCTGTTTTTCGTAGAAAGCTCGATTCACCTGCGGCAAGGCGGTGGCCTTTTTACTGATAAACTCATCCCTGAATGCGTGCGGCCACTTAATACTGTCCAGAATCTGAATCGGCTTTTGAATTTCGATCAGACGATTCGACAACACCAACAACCGCTCGCGATAGTTCGATGGAGACACAGTCATTCACCTAAAAGTGCAAGATTACCTTAAAGCCTCTGCTAAAGATATAAGATTCTAATAGCTCCAAGCCGGGAACGCGGTAATCTGTTTGCTATTTTTCGGACTTGCCAAGACGGTTCTTAAAAGTAAATTTGACATTATCGACTTTTTTGAACGCGCTTCCGCAATCTGCGAATACCTAAGCGTTTAAGGTAAAATAACCTCTCAATCCCCCTTGAGAGGCTTTATTCTTTCAACCATAGCGGACTTTTATGACAAATTTCTCATTCTTCGCCACCACCCCGAAAGCAATGGAAGGCTTGCTGGCCGAAGAAATTAAACTATTCGGCGGCACAGAGATTCGACAAACGCTGGCCGGCGTCTCTTTTCAAGCCGACTTGGCCTGCGCTTATCGCGCCTGTTTATGGTCACGTACCGCCAATCGGATTCTACTGCACTTACACAGCTTCGAAGTCGATTCACAGCAGGCGCTTTATGACGGTATTCAACAAATCAACTGGTTCGAACACCTGAAACCGGATGGTAGTTTCGCCGTCACGTTCAGCGCTAAAAACAATCAAACCATTACTAACACCCATTTCGGCGCACTAAAAGTGAAGGATGCGATTGTCGATCAGATGCGCAACAAATTCCATAAGCGCCCGGATATCATCATCGACCGGCCTCAGATTCGAGTCAATGTCTACCTGCAAGGCAAACAGGCCCAATTGAGTCTGGATTTATCGGGAGAAAGTCTGCACAAGCGTGGCTATCGAGATACTAGCATCACCGCACCAATCAAGGAAAATCTGGCCGCCGCTATCCTGCTGCGTAGCAATTGGCCCGCTATTGCCGCTGAAAAAGGAACATTGCTCGACCCGATGTGTGGTTCCGGCACGCTGCTACTGGAAGGGGCAATGATCGCTGCCGACTATGCCCCAGGGCTGTTACGAGAATACTTCGGATTTCTCGGTTGGAAACGGCATGATGCTGAACTATGGAGACAATTGCGCGCCGAAGCCGAAAGCCGAAAAAACGTCGGATTGACCAAACTGCCTATCATTGTGGGCTTCGACCAAAACCGCAAAGCGGTGGCAGCCGCGCTCAAACATATTGAAAACGCCGGTTTACAAAACAACATTCATGTTGAAAAGCGCGACATCGGTCTGGCCGACGCAGCTGAAAGCTGGCCCAAAGGTTTGCTGATTTGCAATCCGCCCTATGGCGAACGATTGGGCGACGAAGAGCAAACCGCCGAACTTTATCGCCGCTTCGGCGAAGTTCTAAAACAGCGTTTTGCCGGCTGGCAGGCGGCGATGATTATCAGCAATCCTGAGTTAGGATTCAGGCTCGGCGTTCGTTCGAAGAAACCGGTAACGTTCTTTAATGGCGCATTGGAATGCAAATTATTGCGCTTTAACATCGAAGAGAAAGCCTTTTTCACACCCAAAGTGAAAACCCCTCAGGACCGGGTACAACAAATTTGGCGAGACAGCGCCGACAGCAACGCAGAAATGTTTGCCAACCGACTGAGGAAAAATCTGAAAAAGTGGGACAAGTGGTCGAAACAACGAAACATCCCGTGCTACCGTCTTTACGACGCCGATTTACCGGAATATGCGGTAGCGATCGATATTTATCAGGGCGAAAAAACCTGGGTGCATGTACAGGAATACGAACCGCCCAAATCGATCGACGAAAAAAAGGCCAATGCTAGACTGGCAGGCGCCTTGTCTGAAATCCCGACTGTCCTGGGTGTAGACCACCGTCAGGTTTTTTTGAAAATACGGCGCAAACAGAAAAACACCGCCCAATATGACAAACTGGCAGATCGCGGCCATTTCCACGTCGTTGAAGAGGGAAACTGCAAGTTTCTAGTAAATTTTGAAGACTATCTTGATACCGGTCTATTCCTTGATCATCGACCGGTACGCCTGATGATTCATCAACAAGCTGCCGGCAAGCGCTTTCTCAACCTGTTCGCCTATACCGGCTCGGCTACAATCCACGCTGTCGCAGGGGGAGCCGTTTCTTCGCTGACGATCGATTTATCCAACACTTATCTACAATGGGCGCAAAACAATTTCGATCTAAATCGCATCAGCGGCAATCATAAACTCCTTCGAGCCGATTGCATGGAATGGTTGACGACTCAAGCGAGCTTAAGCAACAAACCTCAGTTCGACTTAATCTTTCTCGATCCGCCAACTTTCTCCAATTCAAAAAAAATGGACCACATTTTCGACGTTCAGCGTGATCACGTCGCTTTAATCCGAAACGCAGTTTCGTTACTTGCTCCAGGCGGTATCCTGTATTTCTCCACCAATTTCCGCCGCTTCGCCATGGAAAAACAACAACTATCCGATTTAAGGCTGGAAGACATCAGCGTAGCGACTATCCCTGAGGACTTTGCCAGAAATCCTAAAATTCACTATTGCTGGAGAATTCAACAATGACCGATTGCCTGAAAATCATCGTCAAAGGCCGCGTTCAAGGCGTTTATTTCAGGGCCTATACGCAAAAACAAGCTGGCAAACTTAAAATTACCGGCTACGCCAAAAACCTTTCCAACGGCGATGTGGAAATCGTCGCCTGCGGCGAAAAAAAACGAATCGAAGAACTGGTCGCATGGTGTCATAAAGGACCGATGCTAGCCAAAGTCACTTGCGTGGAAACATATTCCATAACCGACAATATTAACCACACCGGATTCGACGTTAGGTAGATTAGTTTTTCTGACTGTTATCGCTCTCAATTTTTCAAAAAAAAACCCCGGTTGCATCGCAACCGGGGTTTTTTACTATCAACGCAGACAGGTTTCGGTCGGCAATTACATCATGCCACCCATGCCGCCCATGCCACCCATGCCGCCCATATCAGGCATTGCAGGAGCTTTATCATCCGCAGGCTCATCAGCGACCATGACTTCAGTAGTAATCATCAGACCAGCAACTGAAGCGGCATTTTGCAGTGCGTAACGGGTCACTTTAGCTGGGTCCAAAATACCCATTTCGATCATGTCGCCGTATTCACCGGTTGCCGCGTTGTAACCGAAATTGCCGGAACCTTTCGCCACTTCGTTCAATACGACCGAAGATTCTGCGCCTGCGTTTTTAACGATTTGACGCAGAGGCTCTTCCATTGCTCGACGCAGGATGTTGACACCCACAGTTTGGTCATGGTTGGCACCTTTCAAATCTTTGATTGCCGCCAATGCGCGAACCAATGCGGTACCACCGCCAGCAACCACGCCTTCTTCGACAGCGGCGCGAGTTGAGTGCAATGCGTCCTCGACGCGAGCCTTTTTCTCTTTCATTTCCACTTCAGTTGCCGCACCAACTTTGATGACCGCAACACCGCCGGCCAGTTTAGCCAAACGCTCTTGCAATTTTTCTTTATCATAGTCGGAAGTCGCTTCTTCGGCCTGAGTGCGAATTTGCGCAACACGGGCTTTGATTTGGTCTTCTGCACCAGCTCCGTCGATGATGGTGGTGTTTTCTTTGGTGACCTGTACTTTCTTCGCAGTGCCCAATTGATCGATTTCGGCTTTTTCCAGAGATAAACCAACTTCTTCGGAAATGACAACGCCGCCCGTCAGAATTGCGATATCTTCCAACATCGCTTTACGACGATCACCGAAACCGGGCGCTTTAACCGCAGCTACTTTAACGATGCCGCGCATATTGTTAACAACCAGCGTAGCCAAAGCTTCGCCTTCCACATCCTCGGCAACGATCAACAACGGACGGCTGGCTTTAGCCACACCTTCCAGAACTGGCAGTAAGTCGCGAATGTTGGAGATTTTTTTGTCGAACAACAGGATGTAAGGGTCATCCAATTCAACGCTCATGCTGTCTTGCTTATTGATAAAATATGGAGACAGGTAACCGCGGTCGAACTGCATCCCTTCCACGACGTCCAGCTGGTTTTCCAATCCGGAACCTTCCTCAACCGTAATAACGCCTTCTTTTCCGACTTTTTCCATCGCTTCGGCAATGATGGTTCCAACCGATTCATCGGAGTTCGCGGAAATCGTGCCCACTTGAGCAATCGCTTTGCTATCGGCGCAAGGAATCGCCGCCGCTTCAATCGCTTTAACAGCGGCCAAGACTGCTTGATCGATACCGCGTTTCAGGTCCATCGGATTCATTCCCGCCGCGACCGATTTCAAACCTTCGTTGACAATGGATTGCGCCAAAACGGTTGCTGTGGTGGTCTCGTCGCCAGCGACGTCGGAAGTTTGCGAGGCGACTTCTTTAACCATCTGAGCGCCCATGTTTTCGAATTTGTCTTTCAATTCGATTTCTTTAGCAACCGACACGCCATCCTTAGTGATAGTCGGAGCACCGAAACTTTTGTCCAAAACCGCATTACGGCCTTTAGGACCCAATGTTACTTTTACTGCGTTCGCCAGGATGTTAACACCT
>JBNLEI010000247.1:0-3418 GCA_050304855.1 Methylococcaceae bacterium | reverse complement strand
ATCTATTGCAAGCCGACGACGAAATGAAGCAAAGTTTGTTGGATGTGCATGCCTAGCAACTGATACTGACCGGATATCCTATCGCTTTGACCTTTTCAGCAAATTCCGCTATCTGCTTTTCAGAGAGCTTTTCCAATTGATTTGCTTCCGGTTGCTGCGATGGTCTGGCAAGGCCGTAGAACAAAATCTCTTCCAGTCTTATCTTCTTATCTCTAATTCGGGCCAATAAAGCCAAATAAGCTTGTTGCTCGCTTTCCGACCATGGATATTGCTTAAAATTTAGCAAACACGTCTGCAGCTTTGTCCGACACAAGTTTGCGCAGATACCTATATTTTCTAACACCTTTCGATCGCTTTCGACACAGTTGTTGATTTTTTTACGTCCTTCGGTCGTGGCGCTGTCGAGTTTAAACCAGACTTCTCCCCCGTATCGACTCAATTGCCGCAATCCGTCCTGAACCCTCTTCTGATGCATCAAACTACCATTGCTGATTAAAACGAAGCGGCTATCGGGAAACACTTTCTTTTCAGTGGCGATGCGACCGATTAAACTCACCGCATCGGCAAACCCCGGCAAACTGGTGGGCTCCCCGTTACCCGAAATCGCAATATCCTTGATGATTCGTTGGTCTTGCGGCACTTCGAAACGTTCGAAAAAATCTCCGTTTAAAACCTGATCGAGAAAATAATTTAACTCGTCCGCCAATAACGAAAGATCCGCTGAAGGAGCCGACCCTCTGGTCAAACCGGGAACTTGGCAATAAATACAACGCCAATTGCAAGCATTGTTAGTATTGAAATTGATGCCGATGGACAACCCACCTGCTCTTCGTGAGATCACCGGATAAACATAAGTCAGGCCCGCAACGTCGCGGCTGTGGTCGTTTGTGGATAAACGTTGTGTCACTGGCGTATTAAGAATTACGGCAAAACGTGTTATTCTACGCGGTTAGGAATATTTTTTTAATGTGTTTTTACAGGAGATAAACATGAGCGAAAGAATCGTAATGCGCACCGGTGAGGCTTTGGTTGCCGGAGGACCTCCGGGCACAGCGGCCGAACCTGAAATCGTTATCGGCGAACTGGACGGTCCGGTCGGCACCGCTCTGGCAACCTTAACAGGTGATCAAGTCAAAGGACACTCCCGAGTTTTTGCCATTTTAAACACCGACATACAGGTTCGCCCCGTGACGCTGATGGTCAGCAAAGTCACTGTTAACAACAGCCGCTACACCAACATTTTGATGGGTACCGTTCAGGCGGCTATTGCTAACGGTGTCCTGGACGCCGTCCGCGCAGGTGACATTCCGAAGGAAAAAGCCAACGACCTAGGTATTATCTGTTCGGTCTGGCTGAACCCGAGTGTTGCTACCGACGATAATCTGGATCACCAAATTTTATTCGATATCCACCGTAAAGCGACAGCTCAAGCAATCCACAAAGCGATGACCAATACACCGGACATCGATTGGTTGCTGGAAAACCAGGATAAGATCACTCATAAATATTTCCAAATGGGACTCGACGGAAAAATTTAAACCGATCTGTTCGACCAAAAGGCCCCGCAAACTTAGCGGGGCTTTCTCTGAATAACGGTCAAAACCTATCGGATTGCCGACGATGCCGTAATCGACCGGAAATTACACGGTAAATGCAGACTTTATCTCAAAAAATCTCCTCAGATCCGCACTATCATTAGGCTGTTAAGATGTTTTTATAGGTAAAACTTTTCATTACCAACATCACATGCATTTAGTTGAGCTTTGCGCACTTTACAATCACTCCTATTTTTCTATCGCGGATATAAATTGGTTATCAATCGACAGAAGATGCCAATCGAAAGGCCACATAGATCAGAGTCCAGTTTGCGCAAATGATGCCCCTTCAAACGATTCGGAAACGGCTCGAAAAATAAGCGGGCACTTAATATCCTTGAGCAAAATTTTTTCCTTTCTTTATTCCTTTGCGATTCTCGTTATTTTCAACGGAAACGTTCATGCCTATGAAACACCTGTGACATTGGAGTCGGACTGGCAATACCGCTGGGGGGATTCACCTTTTGATCAACAAGGCATTCCATTGTGGACGCTTGAAGATGCCGAACATGGCAACCAATGGCTTCGGATAAAATTCCCCTCCAATCCGCCATCCCGCAATGGAAAAACTAACGTCTGGTATCGCATCACGCTTCCTGACGGTAATTGGCGGGATCCTGTCATTTATGTTTATAGCGTCGACTTGATCGTACAAGTCTATCTCGATGGCAAACAAATTTATCACTACGGATCTTTTGGTCCTGACGGTCGAGGCCGGTTCGAAGGCTGGCCCTGGCATATGATGGAATTGCCAAAAAACTTCAACGGGAAACTGATTTATTTTCGGATATTTTCGGATTATAGCGATATAGGCCTATGGGGTGAGATTAAACTCATGGAGCGATTGGACCTCATTCGTTATTTGTTCGACAACTCGATCGAACAGATTATCGTCAGCGGGCTTTCTTTTCTCATTGCGATACTGTCGTTGGCATTCGCTCTGCTCCAATCCGAGCGCAAAACTTTTTTCTATCTCTCCCTGTTCGCTCTATCCTCAGGCTTTGTGGTTCTGGGCCAATGCCAAGCCAAACAATTCCTGTTCAATGCTCCGCTGGTATGGGACCATTTGGCCGCCGCCGGCTATTTCCTGCTACCGGTAGCAATGGCATTGTTGTTCGGCGCGTGGTGCGCAGGTCCATATCACAAGCTCGTGGCTGCAATCTGGAAATTTCATCTCGCCTACGTAGCGACGGCCATGGGTCTGTCTTTAACGGGGAATGCCGAAATCCCGGATATGTATTTCATTTTCGATGGCTTATTTGCCATCAGTCTGATCGTTCTGTTCGGAATCGCCTTTTCACGTTTCAACACGGTTTCCATCGAAAAGAAAATCGTCATCATAACCTTTGTAGTCTTCAGTCTGTTCCTCTTGGTAGACATGGCCGTCGCCCATAGCTATCTTCCATGGGTTCGGGTTCCAATGGCTTGGGGCTTGCTAGCTTTCTCTCTGGCGATTATCGCCATTTCTCTAAGACATTTTTCGATCATGCAACATGAACTGAAAGAACTCAACGCGACATTGGAACAAAAAATCGCGGAACGCACGCGAGAATTAGAATACCTCGCCTCCCGCGACCCATTAACCGGCGCATTGAATCGGCGGGCTTTCTTCGAAAAGGCCGAACCGATCTTCCGCAGTGCCAAACGCTATCGCAGAAACTTATCGATCATCGTACTGGACATCGACCATTTCAAACAATTTAACGATACCCATGGACACGCTGTCGGTGATGAAGTGCTTATCCTGGTATCGAATTGTTGCCAGGAAATTTGCCGGGTTACTGACTTTGCCGCCCGTTTCGGCGGCGAGGAATTCACGATTC
>JBNLEI010000246.1:0-24653 GCA_050304855.1 Methylococcaceae bacterium | reverse complement strand
AAAAAGGCGGAGTACCGTTTCGGGTGCTTCGCCTTTTTAACGGGTCGAAAAAGCGTAACGAATGTAATTACGATCAAGGTCAAGAAGATCGAGCCGGGAGAGCCGCAGCCAAAACTGTGATAATAGTCACTAATCAGAAATTAATTCAGATAACTCAGGAACAAAATATAATATTAATATTCTTATATGTGAATTTACTGTATAGGAATATTGATAATGCAAAAAAATCACTTACCACTATTCACCGTTGTTTTCTTTTCATTGCTTTTTTTGGCAACTGGCAACGCTTATTCGGGATCTAAAAATTCAGGCGGTCAAACATTGAGTGCAGAGGAAACCGAATCGCTGCTGTTTATGCGAGAAGAAGAAAAACTAGCGCGTGATGTTTATCTGACTTTCTACGAACTCTGGAACGATGAAATTTTTAATAACATTTCCGATTCCGAGCAAGAACACATGGATGCAGTCAAATTGTTGTTGGATAAATACAGATTGGTCGATCCTGTGCTGGACGGTGTTGGGTTATTTAATAATTCCGAGTTACAGAACCTTTATGATGAATTAGTGAGTCGCGGCGAGCAATCTCGAATGGAAGCCCTTCTCGTCGGAGCCCTGATCGAAGAAGTGGATATGCGGGATATCCAGCAGGCTATTGATGAAGCCGACCATAACGATATCATTAACGTTTATAACAATTTGTTAAAGGGATCGCGTAACCACTTACGGGCATTTGTAGGGAAAATAGAGGATGAAGGTATCGTTTATCAAGCACAGGTTCTGAGTCAGGATGAGGTGGATGAAATAGTGGATTCGCCAGTAGAAAGAGGCGGTTTCTAAGAAATTGAATCGCGATTTAAAAAAACCGGATATCAAGGATGTCCGGTTTTTTTATTGGAAGAGAAAGATAAGTGTTGAACTTAATTATTGAGTCAGTTCCTTTAACCCACTCTCAGCGGCATCTTTAGTGGCTTCAGTTTCTTGAGAGGCCGAAGCTGCAGCGTTGTCGACACTTTGCGCAGCGGATTCGGCCATTGCAGCGGCTTTGTTTTGAGTGTCTTCAACCGCTTGGCTGATGGTAGCCTGAGCTTCGGTCGCTGCGGACTCAACAGCCGCTTTAGCTTCTGCGGCGGCATTGACTGCGGTAGCCGTTGCTGCTTCAACAGTTTGTTCGGTTGCAGACTGGGCATTTTCCACAGTCTCGGCGGCAGTGTCGGATACCGCTTGCGCAGTTTCGGTCAATGATTGACTAGTTTGTTCCGCAGATTCTTGAACAGTAGAGGATACTTGGTCAACCAATGACGGGCTTTCGGTTTTAATGTCGCCGGTCGAACTTGAAGCCGGAGTTTCCGATGATTCTTTGTTTTGGTCGCAAGCGCTGAGTAAAACGAGAGCAAATACCGACGAGAGTAATAAACTGATTGTTTTCATAATGATTCAATCCTAAACAGTTGAGAAAAGAAAGTGTGGAAACAAAAAATAATAAGACGGTAATCTTAAGTTAAGCTGAAATTAAGCTACGATTTTATTTTTAATTTCAGACAGTAAGCCGAATTAATTAAGAATAGCATTGGATTGCTCGGTGTTTACCTGTCCGATTGTCTCTTGCCAGGCAACTAAATCAATTGCTGGCATCGGCCTTGCGATACCATAACCTTGACCGTATTTACAACCCAGCCGTCCTAATAGCTTCCATTGTTCCTGCGTTTCCACGCCTTCGGCAACTGCCCGCATTCCTAACCCTTCTGCGAGTAAAATCATTGAATGAACGATTTCCGCATCGCGGCTGCCTATTTGAATTTTGTTGATAAAAAGCCGATCAATTTTGAGTTCTGCAAATTCGATATCACGGATATAGCGAAATGAAGTAAAACCGCTGCCGAAATCGTCGATACTAATTTCAAAACCGGCCTCGATAAGCTCCATTAAAACTTTATGTGCGCAACTACCGCTGGATGCCAGCGTTGTCTCGGTAATTTCTAATACAATGTCATTAGCGCAGAGGTTTTTGCACGCAAGTTCAGCGATCAGCCGATCTGGGAGCTTTTCGTGATCCAGCATTCTGGCAGAAATATTCAGAGCAAGTTTGAGTTTGAAGCCGTCGCTATACCACTGCGCCATCTGTTCGAACGCCATTTCCATGGTTGCGTATGTTAAATGCTCGATGAGGTTGCTCCGTTCGGCTGCCGGTATGAAGTCTCCGGGCATGACTAATCCAAACTTGGGGCTGCGCCAGCGAACCAGCACTTCGGCGCCAAGGATTTGCTGAGTCGATAGATCAATTTTAGGCTGGTATTCAAGAAACAATTCTTTAGCTTTAATCCCTTTATACAAACTTTGACAAACCGGAATATTATTGGTCGCATTGCTAGCAAATTCATTATAGATCGCGTAATTTCGATTGGCTTTTTTTGCGTGGTACATGGCGCTATCTGCATTCGACAACAAGGTGCTGGCATCAATCCCGTGTTCAGGGTAATGCGCTACGCCAATCGACGCACCCACTTGTACGACTCTGTCAGTGACAGCAATCGGCATGGAAATGGCATCGATCAGTTTATTGATACAGGTTGTGGCTCCTTTTGATGTTTGTATGTCAAGCAAAATACAAACGAATTCGTCGCCGCCGAGACGGGCGACAGTATCGCTTTTTCTGGCGCATGCTTGCAATCGATCGCCGATTGTTTTCAACACATCGTCGCCCGCTAAATGGCCTAGGGAATCGTTTATTTCTTTAAATCGGTTCAAATCGATCATCAACACGGTAAACTGGCTGTCATTCCGTTCGCTGGATAAAAGGGCTTGCTCCAATCGATCGAAGAAAAGATTTCGGTTTGCCAGACCGGTTAATTCATCGTAAAGACTCATTTGTAGCAGTTTTGTTTGCGATTCTTCTAGTTTTTTCTCCAGATCGGAAGCGTGTAATGCCGCTTCGAGAACAGCAATTAAGGATTCAGCGGTCAAAGCTTTTTTGGGTAAATAGTCAAAAACGCCGAGACGCATTGCCTCGATTGCAGTTTGCTCATCGCCCATGCCGGTGATCATGACCGTCGGGATAATAGTACTTTCCTGTTGCTGAATTTGGTTTAGCAGATCGGTACCGGTCATGTCGCCTAATTGATAGTCGAGCAGAATCAGGTCTATTTCAGAATGTAATACTTGTTGCATGGCATCCGAACCATTACTAGCGTCCAACACAATTACCGGGAGTTTAAATTTTTTTAAGTAACGTCCAATCCTTTCTCTATCTACGTCATCGTCGTCAACAACCAATAGTTTCAGTTTTTTTCTTTTGTTTAGGGCGCTATCGGTGGCGTTGTTGCCGGCTATATGGCTAACTGACTGATTATCAGGGATAGGCCGGTTAGCGCTGCTGTTCAGGATTGAGGAACGATTGCCGGATAAAGTGTGGGAGATTGGTTCCGTTTGACGGAATGAATTGTGGTTAATAGAACTCATGATCACTCCGGAAGTGAGACTGACGCTTTGTAGCTAAGCAGTAAGCTTGCTAATTTGCTGAACTGGGGGCCTACTGCAGATTTCACCATATAACCGGCAATGTATTCCTGATAGGCTTTGGTACGATCATTGTCGTCATTGGAAGTGGTCAATACGAATACTACATGGGATGCAATTTTTGGATCGGATCGTAAAATTTGGAGAAACTCGAATCCGTTCATACGCGGCATATTCAAGTCTAGTAATATGACAAACGGCTCTTCCAGTTTCTTCGTTGGATGTTCACCGCGTATTATCTCCAGTGCCTCTATGCCATCATGAGCCATGACGACTGGAAACGGTACAGAATGTTTTTTAAAACTCCGAATGACCGCCTCGCAAGAAACATCATCGTCATCCACCAAAAAAACAGTCAAGTTTTGGAAATTAGTCATTTAGATCCCTCCTTGCAAAGCGTGGCCACCAGAACCGGAAACAAGTACCACGTTGCGAATCTTCGGAAATCAATTCGATTTTCCCGCCTTGGGCTTCTATTAAGCGTTTACACACAGCGAGTCCGACACCCGAGCGGGTTCCGTCTTGGGAGGATAACGTCTGAAATAATTTAAAAACACGTTGATGGGCATTGGACGGTATCCCCGGTCCGTCATCGATTATGGAAAAAATACAATAAGCATCTTCTATCGCAATATCGATAGTAATTTCTCCGTGATCACGGTCATGATGCTTGATTGCATTGGAGACTAAATTGCGTAATACTGTCTCCAATGGGGTGGCTGCGGTTTGAATGTCCTCGAGAAAACCGTTGACCCTCACAGTGAAATTTTCAGATGGATCAATCATCGTGATGATGTCGTCGATCAATATACCAAGATTGATCTTATTAGTTTCTCTCTGTTGGCGACCGGATCGAGCGTAAGCCAGCAAGTCTTCGATCAGCTTTTCCATTCGATCAATTCGGATATGGATACGATCGAGATTGTTTTTAATATCTTCTTGAACGTTACCGCCCAAATCCTCTTCTATCCATTCCAGAAGACTGCTGATGCCTCGTAGGGGCGATTTTAAATCATGCGAAGCGACATAAGTGAATTCGTCCAGATCCGCATTCATCTGACGTAATTGGTTTTCGGTCTTTTTACGCTCGGTAATGTCGCTGACTGCGGCGATAACCATCATACCGCTTTCGGTCAGGATTGGATTCAGGCCGATTTCCACAGGAATTTCCGTCCCTAATTTGTGCAGCCCCGTTAAATCCCTCTCTGCACCCATGGCCCGGGTCATGGGTTCGTTCGAGTAAGCTGTGCGTTGCTTGACGTGACCTTCTCTATATCGTTCGGGAAGCAATATTTCCAGCGATCGCCCTATCAATTCATCGTGACGATAACCGAAAATTTCCAACAAATACTGATTGGCATGGCTAATTTTTCCTTCGGTATCGACAATCAGCATACCGACAGGAGCGGATTCTACGACCTTTCTGAAATTGTCTACTAACTGCTGACGTTCGCTGATATCAGCGATTGAAGCAATGACTTGTTTTCCTGCCGTAGTGTCAATGGGATTTAAGCCGATTTCTATCGGAAAGGTTGAGCCGTTTTTTCGTTGTCCGTTGAGATCACGCCCCAATCCCATGCTACGTTTTTGCGGGGATGCCATAAAACGCCGGAAATGTTCCGGATGAATTTGTCGAGAATTTTCGGGCAGCAACATTTCAATAGGTTGGCCCTGTAACTCTTCGGCAAGATAACCGAACATTTGTAACAGTTCGGAATTACAATAGACAATCGTGCCCTGCTGATCGCATATCACTACACCGCTCGGGAATGCATCTAGAACGACTTTGTTAGATACCCAGTCAGCCGGAATCACGATATTGCTCGTCGCCTCCATAGTATTACCCCTCCTGACTATGGATGTCATCACAATATTGCGAAGGAAAAATCTGACGGTTAATTGCTCAGATTATTGAATAATTTGTTCTGTTAAAAATGTAGGTATTAATATAATACCTTACCAATTTAGTAGGAATATATAAAATATCCTAGTTAAAAAAAGATTCTATTGCAAGAATTGCACAATCAGATTGTGCAATTTTGGCCGATTATTTGATCGTGTTCTCAAAAAGTAGAATAGATCAATTTTTTTAAAAACTATCGTTTTGCTGTGAATAGATAACGAATGTGATCGGTAACCGATTTTCTATGTATATACAATGACTTGCGCTACGAGAATAAGTATGGGGCCACACTATTTAAATAACTTTTTTCAGCCTTCAGCAATAGCCATTATCGGCGCATCCGAACGTTCGGATAGTGTTGGATATCACTTACTGAGCAATCTTTCGCATTCTGGGTATCGCGGGCATCTTTTCCGGGTGAACCACAAACATCCGACTATCAACGGCAGTCCCGCATATGCCTCTTTAAGTGAGCTTCCCGAACCGGTTGATCTTGCCGTTATCGCAACGCCGGCTCATACGATTCTACCTTTATTGCAGCAATGTGCTGAGTGCAATATCCGTTCGGTTATGATTTGCAGCAGTATTCAACTGTCGGGGAAAGAACACAACAATCTGAGGCAAAAGATTCTGACTTTTGCCCATAAGAACGGTCTTCGTCTTATGGGGCCTAATTGCTATGGTTTAGCCAGACCTTATCATCAGTTAAACCTGATGTTCGGCAATGAACAAATCCAAACAGGAACCCTGGCCTTATTGTCGCAATCGGGAGCGATGTGCAGTGCCATTGTCGACTGGGCGAAATCGCAAGGGATCGGCTTTTCCGCCGTTGTTTCAATGGGTGATGCAGACGATATTGATTTCGGAGAAGTGTTGGATTATCTCAGTATTGATAGTAGAACCCGGAGCATAATCATGTATGTCGAGAGCGTGCATAATGCTCGCCGTTTCTTGAGCGGTTTGAAGGCGGCTGCCAGTTTGAAGCCGATCGTGCTGATTAAGTCGGGGCGTTATCAGGCTGCAGCTCAAGCCGTGATGTCGCATACCGGCAGGATGATGGGGAGCGACGATGTATTCGATGCTGCGATTGCGCGGACAGGGGTGGTTCGGGTGAATACAATCGCCCAACTGTTTTCGGCGGCGAGGATTTTGGCCAATCACTATCGCATTAACGACAACCGTCTGGTAATTGTAACGAATGCAGGAGGTCCCGGTATTATGTGTGCGGATCAAGCCGAGAAAGCGGGAATACAAATTATCGGGTTTTCCGACTCGATTAAGGCGGCACTTAAGGATTATCTGCCGCCAACCTGCGTTGTCGAGAATCCGTTGAATTTGCAGGGTGATGCGCCTGCCAAAAGATTCCGCCAAGCGTTACAAGTATGTTTGAATGATGCGGGCGTAGACGGCGTGCTGATTATTTTAACGCCTCAAGCTTTGACAAAACCAACGGAGATCGCCGAGACCGTAATCGGTGTGGCGGAGACGAGCCTGAAGCCGATAATGGCATCCTGGACCGGGGGCGATAAAGTCCAACAGGGTAGGGCCATGTTTGCCGGCAGTAAGGTGGTTCATTTCAATACGCCAGAGGCGGCCGTCGATGCCTTCTCCTTTCTAGTGCAGCATCGTCGAAATCAAATTTTGTTAAAACAGATTCCGCTGCCTGAGATTGAAAAGGCGGCTCCTGATATTAAACGGGTCAACGAAATTATTGCCAATGCTAGGAAGGCCGGTCGTCAGACCTTAAGTGTTTTGGAGTCCAAACAGGTATTAGCGGCTTTTCATATTCTGGTTAACGCGACGATTGCTACGCATAGCAAAGAAGAGGCGTTGAGCTATTCCGTACAAATGGAGTTTCCACTGGCATTAAAAGTGGATGACCCGGAGATTCGACATAAAACCGATATCGGTGGGGTTCGTTTGAATATTAAAAACCAGCAGGAGCTGGAAGCTCATTATGACGAATTGAGCGAACTATTAGCAGTTCGATATCCGCACTTGAGCAAAAGTGCTATCAATCTTGAGAGTTTGGTGCAATCGGCAAGCGGAAGAGAGTTGATGATCGGAGTCCTTACCGACCCAGTATTCGGACCTGCCGTTAGTTTGGGGATGGGAGGTACTCTGACGGAAATTTTATTGGACAATACAGTGGCGTTGCCGCCGCTGAACCGCTATATGATCGAGCGAATGACGGCCGGCAGTAAGGCGGGTAAGTATCTACAGGCATTTCGCCAGTTGCCGCCGGCCAATTTCGATGCGTTGGTGGATGTGATGTTGAATATTTCGACTTTGGTCAGCGAAATTCCGGAGATTATCGAATTAGAGATAAATCCATTGATCGTCGACGATAACGGAGCCATTGCCGTGGATGCGCAAATTCTGATTTCCGACCGGCCGATAGTCAACAATTATCAACATATGGCTATTCATCCTTATCCTTACGAATTGACTCAGCATTATCGATTAAACAATGGTGTGTCTATGTGTATTCGCCCCATCCGACCGGAAGATGCGGTGTTAGAACAGGACTTTGTCAGACGGTTATCTGAGCGCAGCAAGTATTTCCGTTTTATGCAAACGATCCAGTCGTTAACGCCCGAAATGTTGGTACGCTTTACCCAAATTGATTATGACCGGGAAATGGCTTTCGTAGCTGTTACCGAAGACGTTGCTATGCCGAACGAATTGGGTGTAGGGCGTTACATGATTAATCCCGACGGCTATTCCGCTGAATTTGCGATCGTGGTTTCCGATGACTGCCAACGACTGGGTATCGGGGTGATCATAATGAACAGTTTGATTGAAAGTGCTCGGCGTAAGGGATTAAAGCAATTGGAAGGAGAAGTGTTAACCGTCAATAAAGGAATGTTGGCGCTGGCGACGAAACTGGGGTTCAGGACGGAATCGATTGTCGATGATTTTGAAGTCGTGAGAGTGATAAAGGATTTATAAGATATAATTCTTTTTTAACGCTATTGATCTTTTATTGCCGGTTTCCGAGTTGAACTCCGAAACATATGAGTCAATCCATTCGTGAGTTCGTTCTGGTGTTACGGCCGGCAACAATAATTTCGATAGTGCAGTAGAAATATTATATAGCTCAAACATAGCTGAACTTGTTCAACATTATTAATGAATGGTTTGTTTTGCAGCACCTTGGGTTGGTGGTTGTAAGCTGATTTACTAGTTGTCTTAGATGGTATGGCCGAAATTTATTCTCTTAACTCCGATTACGCAGTTGATTCTTTAAAAATCCCCCCGCATTCGATTCAAGCCGAACAGTCGGTGATTGGCGGTTTGATGTTGGATAATCAGACTTGGGATGCTGTTTCCGATAAAGTTTCCGAAGAAGATTTTTATCGTAAAGATCATAAACTGATTTTCCGAACCATTGCCAAACTGGCCGATAAACAGGAGCCTTTCGATGTCGTCACTCTGTCGGAGGCATTGGAAGCCACCGGAGAACTCAAAGACATAGGGGGCTTGGCCTATTTGGGGACATTGGCTAAAGATACGCCCAGCGCAGCAAACATTGTGGCCTACGCCAATATCGTCAGAGATAAATCCGTTTTGCGTCAGTTGATCCATGTCGGCACCGAAATTTCTGATTCCGCTTTCAACCCTGAAGGCCGGGAGACTGCTGAGTTGTTGGAAAATGCCGAGCGACAGGTGTTTAAAATCGCCGAACAAAGACAACGCGGCCAAGGCGGCTTCAGCCCGATCAAATCTCTGCTGGCGGAGGCTGTCGATAAAATAGAAACCCTGTTCGAAATGGAAGGTAATATCACCGGCGCCAGTACCGGGTTTACCGACTTTGATGCAATGACATCGGGGTTGCAGTCGGCCGACTTAATTATTGTTGCCGGAAGGCCTTCGATGGGTAAAACGACTATTGCCATGAATATGGCTGAGAACATCGCTATCAAAGGGGATAAGCCGGTAGCAGTTTTCAGTATGGAAATGCCCGGCGAAGCATTGGCGATGAGGATGATGTCGTCATTGGGGCGGATCGATCAGCACAAGGTCAGAACGGGTAAATTAGACGATGATGAATGGCCTCGGCTGACCTCCGCGATCAATATGTTGGCGGAAACCAAGTTGTTTATCGACGATACACCGGCCCTGACGCCGACCGAAGTGCGATCGCGTGCCCGAAGACTGGCAAGAGAGCACGGTCAGTTGGGCTTGATCGTACTCGATTATCTGCAATTGATGCAATCGCCTTCCAGCGGCGATAACCGGGTGCAACAGATTTCTGATATTTCCCGTGGTTTGAAAGCACTGGCCAAAGAACTGAATGTTCCGGTTATTGCCCTGTCTCAGCTCAACCGGAATCTGGAACAACGGCCGAATAAACGACCGGTGATGTCGGATTTACGTGAGTCGGGTGCTATTGAGCAGGATGCTGACTTGATCGTGTTTGTCTATCGGGACGAAGTTTACAACGAAGACAGCCCGGACAAAGGTATTGCTGAGATTATTATAGGCAAACAGCGTAACGGTCCATTGGGTACGGTTCGACTCACTTTTCTCGGACAATATACCCGGTTTGAAAATTTTGCCGGCGACCCCTATAGCGATGAGGATTATGAATGATTCCTGCGGCCTATGCGTTGCTCGATTTGGATGCCGTTCGTCATAACCTGCAGGTCGTCAAACAACATGCCCCCTCTGCGAGAATCATGGCGGTCATTAAGGCGAATGCTTACGGTCATGGGCTGATAAGGGTCGCTGAAGCGTTATTGGAGGATGTTGATGCCGTTGCCGTGGCGCGAGCCGACGAAGGCATTAGGTTAAGAAAAGCCGGTTTCAACAAGCCGATAACGGTTCTGGAAGGGTTTGTTTGCGGCGAAGAACTGGAGAATTTATATGAATTCGACCTCGACGCAGTAATCCATTCTCCTCAGCAAATTGAGCTGTTGCGGGGCCGGCATGGTAAAGGGCGCATTTCGGTATGGCTAAAGATGGATACCGGCATGAATCGATTAGGCTTTAAAGGCGGTGATTTTGGCCGGGCATACCAGAGTTTAGAAGGATGTTCCGGCATTAATTGGCCGGTAGGCTTGATGACGCACCTGGCTAACGCCGATGATTTGGAGGATGGTAAAACTTTACGACAGATTGCCCTGTTTCAAGAAGCGGTAAAGAATTATCCGGGACCTCGTAGTATTGCCAATTCCGCTGCAATTATGGGTTGGACAGACAGTCTGACGGATTGGGTCAGGCCCGGCATCATGTTATTCGGGTGTTCGCCGTTTGCCGATACAGAAGCGGCTAAATTGGAACTTAAGCCGGTGATGAGTCTTCACTCACGCCTTATTGCCGTTAAGCGGCTGGAGATGGGTGAAAGTGTCGGATATGGAGGGAGCTGGGTGTGCGAAAAAGACACTCTTTTGGGGGTTGTCGCGATAGGCTATGGTGATGGCTACCCGCGGTATGCTAAGTCCGGTACGCCGGTATTAGTTAACGGTCAAACGGTACCGTTGATCGGCCGCGTGTCAATGGATATGATCACCGTCGATTTGGAAACTCAACCGGATGCCAAGCCGGGTGACCCCGTGACGTTATGGGGGAGCGATTTGCCTGTAGAAAAAATCGCACTGGCCGCAGGCACCATACCTTATACCTTGTTATGCGGTATTACTCAGCGGGTACAGATTATCGAGCATTGAAGTGTGTAATCACTAAATGAGACGGTTCGGATTATTCGACTAAAATTCAAGTGTGAAATTATTGAACTATACTCAACTCTGAAGTTGATCCCGGTTCCTTCACCGTGTTGTTTTAACAATATCCAATTCTTTTTCTACATGATGCTTAATAGTTTATGTCGTAAGCCTTTATTGTTGCGGCGGCTCGCGTTTGCCGTTTGCTTGTTTCTACTGACTGCTACTGAGATAAATCAGGTTTGCGAAGCTGGTAATACGGAACTGGCCGGCGAATATTACGAGCGGGCGGTGATGAAATATCGCGAGGGAGATATTAAATCCGCGATCATCGAATTAAAAAATGCCATTCAACAAAATCCGGCTTATCTGGCTGCACAGATTCTTTTAGCCGAAGTCTATTTAAAAGACAAAAATTTGATTGCAACCGAAGTGGCGTTGTCGCAGGCGGATAAACTCGGGGGCGATCCAGCCTTGATGGTGATGACACGTGCGCAATTATATTTGTATCAGTTGAAGTATAGTCAGCTGATACAAGAGATCATACCTGAAAAATTTGCCCGTAACTTGCAACCTGATTTACATATTTTTCGGGGACATGCCTATTTACAATTAAATCAGTTAAGTCAAGCGCTTAACGAGTACGAGACAGCTGCACAAATAGCGTCGAATCGTATCGAACCGGTCATAGGGAGGGCCAATGTATTGCTACGCCTGGGAAATATGCAGGGAGCCATCAATGCGGCAGATCAAGCAGCGGCCATGCAGCCTGATTCGGCTGAAAGTTGGTATATCAAGGCCTCAATTAAACATGTGCAAGGGCGTTTAAAGGAGGCGCTGGAAGATTACGGACAAGCAGTGACGATTGATCCTCAACACTTGGAAGCGCGTATCGCGCGTTCCGGAGTACTAATGGACTTACGACGCGATGACGAAGCCGAAGCGGATTTGGCTTATTTGAGGGAAACTTATCCGTTTGATGCCAAAGTCGCTTATCTTCATTCCGTCGTATTGGCTCGTAATAGCCGAGAAAAAGAAGCGGTCGAAGCGTTAACCGCAGCGGCCGAAGCGCTCGATAGCGTGAAGCCAGAGTTTTTAGCCAAGCATGCGCAAAGCCTGATGCTGTCGGGGTTAGTCAATTTCAGTCTGAAACGTTTCGATATTGCGATGCATTATCTGGAGTTATATATCCAAAATTATCCGAATCAAGCAGGCCCTTATAAATTGTTGGCTACCATACTGTTGGATCGAGGGGAAAACGAACAGGTCATTAAGCTATTGAGTCCTGTGTTGGCCATCGCGCCGAATGATTACCGATTACTGTTTACGCTCGGAAGAGCCTATATGCAAAACGGCCAGCACGACGAGGCTAATGCTTTGCTGGAAAAAGCGGCAAAGTTGAATGTTAGAGGAGCGGATATTCAAACGGAGTTAGGTCTGAACAGAATGGCAATGGGGCAATATGAACTGGCAAGTGATGAGTTGGAGGTAGCCGTCGATAAAGATCCCGGTAACAGTAAGGCGGGAATTCCTCTGGTTTATATGAATCTGAATCGTGACCGACCGGAAGAGGCATTGCGTATCGCCGTAAAAATGTATGAACGGCAGCCGGAAAATTTGACCTTACTAAATCTACTGGGTACTGTCCAGGTTCGGGCGGGTCGGCGCGACTTGGCCCGGCAGAGTTTTAATAAAGCGATTGCCTCTCAGCCGGATTTTATCACTCCCTATGTTAATTTGAGCAAGTTGGACGTGCTTGAAAAAAAATCCGATAGCGCGAAAGAAAGATTGCTCAGGCTGATTGAAAAATATCCGGAAAATGTCACGTTGCTTATTGAATTGGCCAGAATATTTGAAATTGAGGGTGATAACGAAAGTGCTTCCGGTTGGTTGGAGAAGGCTGTTAAGACAGATTCCCAATCTATTGCCGCTAGATTGGCAATGGTAGACATGAAGTTAAAAACCGGTCGTTACCCTGAGGCGCTGAATCTTGCACTCGAAGCGCAACGTCAGGATCGAGAAAATTTGCAAGTGATGGAAGCGCTAGCCCGAAGTTTTATCGCTAATGGCAATAAAAGTAAGGCCGTTGGTATTTTGAAGAACATGTCGCGAAATGCCGGTTTTAACGCTATACAACTTCACCGCATTGCGATGATGCAGTTTGCTGTTGATGACCGTGAGGGAGCTATCAAATCTTTAAAGAATGCGATTTCCGGTAACGAAAATTATATTCCTGCCCGTATCATGCTGGCGGAAGCGGAACTACAATTTGGCAAAGAAATTTTTGCTCGTAACCAAGCCGACTTTTTGCTTCAACGGTATCCCGAACTACCTCACGGCCACCGATTGCTCGGAGACATCGCGACGCATGAAAAGAAATTTAAGCAAGCGGCAGAGCACTATCAAGCGGCTTTCAATATAAAACAAAATACTTATCTTTTATTGAGGTTATATGCGGCTCTCAAACTGGCCGGAGAAAATAAACAAGCTTTTCAATTAATTGAACAATGGGTTGCAGAGCATGATGCTGACGCAGAACCGGTTCAAGCGTTGGCTGAGGAATATCTGGTTGCCGGACGTTTTCAGGATGCGCGAAAATACTATGAACAGTTAGTGGAACGTTTTCAAAATCGGCCGGATTTGCTGAATAACTTAGCCTATATTTATTTTAACCTGGGTGACGATAGAGCGCTGTCCTATGCCGAACAGGCGCAACAGTTAGCTCCGGAACATTCTGGAGCTAATGATACTTTGGGATGGATATTGGTTAATAAAGGCCAGCCTGAACGAGGGTTACATTATTTGCGCAATGCTCACGCAAGGTCCTCTCAAGATCCAGAGATTCGCTATCACATCGCATTTGCTCTATATCGTTTGCAACGCCATGATGAGGCGAAAGTGGAGTTGAAAGAGGCTCTAAGAACTAATCCTTCGTTCAACGGTAGTGAGCAAGCGAAAAAATTGTTGGAAAAACTTAGTCGGTAAGGGACGACCGATCTTTTTACTCCATTTTTTACAGTGGATAGAATTTCGGCAAAAGTTTTATTTCAAATTGAGTCTTTTATCTTGGTTTTTAATTTGCTCGATGTCGTAATAATTAATGTAAAAAAATTGTTTTTTTGTACCTTTGTACAATAGACCAATTAACTAATCGATGAGAGAATTAAGCGTGACTTAAGGTTTTTAATGAAAACACTGTGTGATGCCGAATGAGTATTTTCGTTAATCTCAATTTAAATCGGGCCGAAAAGGAAAAAATGCCATGAACAACTTACATAAATTGATTAGGTTTTCGCTTGCAGGAGTATTCGCTTCTGTGATGGCGATGCCTGCATATGCGAACTTTAGTTGGACTTTTAGCTATGGTTCGGGAAACTGTGGTACTGGCGTTGGAAACACATGTACCCAGAGTAGCACCGATGTTGGTCAAACGATTAATGTGTCGGCTTCCGCTTGGGCTTTGAATGGTACATTGGAAACGGCGACACTGAATGAATGGGACGGTTTGGCGGTACAATCGGTAGGGGAAAGTTATAACAATGTTCCTGATCATGCAACTGATAATAACGGAAAATTAGAGTCCGTTCTTTTTAATTTCACTAAATCCGTAGCATTAACCAGTATAACTATGGGATGGCATGGAGACGCCGATTTCTCATTGTTACGTTATACCGGTGCTGGCGATGTTGGCTCTCTTTTAGGAAAGACCTATAGCGGTCTACTGAGTGATAGTTGGGAGTTAGTAGGGAATTACACTTGTGGTAGCTCGGTCGGATGTTCAAATTCTACTTATACCGACGCTGATATTGTCGCGAGCGTCGATGGCTCTAATCCATCTCATTATAGCGGCCCCCTTGATGCTAATGGGGTTTCTAAATCTGTTGACCTAGGAGCTTCAAGTTCCAGTTATTGGTTAGTTGTTGCATTAAATGGAGCTTTTTGGAATAACAGTGCTTATATTGGCAATGACTATTTTAAGATCAAAAATCTAAGTGGCCAGTATAGCGAACCACCTTCAACGATTCCTGGTGTTCCTGGCGTTCCAGAGCCACCTACCATAGTGCTGTTGGCAGGTGTATTGGCCTATCTTAGTTTTGGAACCCGGCGCGAAGCAATATAATAAGTGCTGAAAGCAGGAAAGTTCGGATACGAGAAGGCCCGTTGCGGGCCTTTTTGTTTTGTTACTAATGCTTAGATTCTGAATTCTGGTTTTTATGTTGTTCTTGGCCTTTGTTTGAATATGGCAAAAAAACAAAAAATAGCGTTTGTCTGCACCGAGTGCGGGGCTGATTATCCGCGGTGGTCTGGACAGTGCACCGCTTGCGGTGAATGGAACACCGTTAAGGAAGTTCATCTAGGATCATCTGGCCGAAGTAAAAGTGAAGGTGGTTACGCAGGTACAATAACGGAAGTGCAGTTGCTTTCAGATGTGAACTTGGCCGAAGCGGAACGGATTTCCACCGGTTTGAGCGAATTTGATCGTGTGTTGGGGGGCGGTATCGTCAAGGGTAGCGTGGTACTGATCGGTGGAGCACCGGGCGCAGGTAAAAGTACGATCTTGTTGCAAGCGATTGCCAATATTGCCCTTAAGCAAACGTCGGTGTTGTATGTTTCTGGCGAAGAATCGCTGCAACAGATAGCAGAACGCGCACATCGGCTTAATCTTAAGACCGATGGCATTAAAATGCTGGCTGAAACATCCGTCCAACAGATCTGTGCGGTGTTGGATCAGGAAAGGCCGCATGTTGTGATTATCGACTCAATTCAGGTGATGTATACGCTAGACTCTGATTCTGCGCCCGGTTCGGTGTCGCAGGTGCGAGAGTCGGCTAGTTACCTAACGCAATACGCAAAAAGAAACAATGTCAGTATTTTTATGGTCGGCCACGTCACTAAAGACCAGTCGCTGGCGGGACCGATGACCCTGAGTCATATAGTCGATGCGCAGGTGGTTTTATCCTCCACCGACGATTCGCGCTTTCGCGTATTGCGTTCGGATAAAAACCGCTTTGGCAGTGTTGGGGAGTTGGGTTTTTTTGCTATGGAAGCTACCGGTTTGAAAGAGGTTAAAAATCCCTCGGCTATGTTTTTATCTCGCGCGGATAAACCGGCACCGGGTAGCGTCGTGACGGTGCTATGGGAGGGTACTCGCCCACTACTGGTCGAGATCCAAGCCTTAGTGACAGAAAGTCAATACGGTAATCCGCGTCGCTTGGCTGTTGGCTTGGACCAAAATAGATTGGCTATGTTATTGGCAGTATTGTCCAGGCATGGTGGTGTTTTTACCGGCAACGATGAAATATATACCAATGTGGTAGGCGGCATAAAGGTTGGCGAGACCAGTTCCGATCTCGCCATTTTAGTGGGAGTGGTTTCCAGCCTTAAAGACCGAGTGATTCCTTACGATGCGGTTTTTTTCGGCGAAGTGGGTTTGAATGGTGAGATCAGACCGGTGGCAAACGGGCATTCCCGTTTGAATGAAGCGGCGAAACACGGTTTTAAACGGGCGGTGATTCCGAAGGCAAACAAGCCTAAAAACCCAATAACTGGACTGCAAATTAATGCGGTAAGTAATATCCAGGAGGTTTTGTCAGTCTTATCAGATCTCTATCAGTGATTCGCCACGGTTGATAGTGCTAATAAATCTCTTTCCAGCAGAGTACTGTCGCCGAGATTGAGTTCGACCAATCGGCGAAGTTGCGAGATGCTGTCAATATCGATGTGTTCACATTTGAAGCCCGCCTCATTGCCGATTACATGGCTGACGCTGACTTCCATTTTGATACTGACCGTATCTGATAGATTCAACGTCAACGTATAAATTTTTTCCAGTAAGTCGGTCCAGGGTTGTTCAAATTGCAACAGACACCCATGTAGCGATAAATCGAGGATCTTGCACCGATAGACGGCTTGACTGCCTGTCAATTCTGCTTGGGCGTTATACAGGATACGGTGAAAATGGCGTTTGTCTTCGGATTTATCGAGTGTCATGAATGCTGTGGGTTAGCAAAGAAAAATTGCATAGATATATTATCAACGGCAATAACATCATTGTGCTTGAGTTGAATGGATTTGTCACCCAAAGCTTCATTGTTCACGGACAGTTTGTTTCCGCTCTCCAGCGCAGAAATGAAATAGCCGTCTTTGCGCCGGGAAATGACTACGACCCCGGAACCGCTATTGCCGATTCGGGTCATCGTTTTTTTCAACGCCAGAATGCGGCCAATGTGAGGGCCACTCATTATTTGCAGATTGGCTTCGGCGGTTTTGATATTATCTTCCAGTTTCTCATTAAGATAATTAATCTCTTTATCGCTTCTGGTCGGCGATGCGGCAAATGACTCGGTGGCGCTGTAAACAATAGAATGCTTTCCTATGTTGATGCGGTCGTTATTTTGCAGGACGGCTTCTTTGGTCGGCGCATTATTAATGATCAAAGGGAAGTCGTCATTCAGTTGTTTGATAATGCAGCTGTTTTCTTTGATGATGACAGCTGCATGAGCGGGGGCAATAGCCAAGCTATCGACAGTCACATCGTTGGTTTCGTCACGGCCGATATGTACAACGCCTGAGTCGAATATTTCGGAGTTTATCGCTTTGTCTTTAAAATAAACAGTGAATTTAGCCATTGTATTAATGAAATGATCCCTACTCAGGCTTTAGTATAGACGTAAATTTTAAGCTTGCTAATTAAAACATATGAATTAGTGAAAGGGACAATAATTCAATAAATATCGTTACGTATTGTCTTAACTAGATGGATGAAATTTGACTTGTTTTATAGTGTTTTCATCGCGCGAGATGATTTCCAGTCGATAGCCGTATAGGTTAACACTAGTTCCGGGTTCCGGGATCGTTTCCATAAATTCGATGATCAGGCCGTTCAATGTTTTTGGACCTTCGGTCGGCAGATTCCAACGAGTAATGCGGTTGAGCTCGCGGACCGTAACGCTGCCGTCAACCAAATAACTTCCGTCTTTTTGTAAAGTAACATCGGATTCCTCGATGATCAATTCGCCAATGACTTCCTGAAGTAAGTCGTCCAGGGTTACCAAGCCTTGCACGTCGCCGTATTCGTCGACAACCAATCCGATACGTAATTTTTCAACCTTGAAACATTGTATTTGCTTATGCAAGGGTGTGTTATCGGGAATAAAAAAAGGCTTGGTTAAGTTGTCAGTGACGCATTGTTTGTCGAAATCAGGGTGGCTGGTCAGCGATAGAACGTTGCGTAAATGGAGAAAGCCGATGACTCTGTCTATACTTTTTTTATAAACCGGTAAACGGGTGTGGGGACTGTTTTGTAATTGCTCGATGATTTTTTCGATTGGGTCTTCCAGATCTATTCCGACAATTTCGTTTCTGGGCGTCATGATGTCTTCAACCGATGCCGTCTCCATGTCCAAAATACCCAACAGCATGTTTCGATAACGAGTGGGCATCAAATCCTCAGCATCGGACACGATGCTTTTCAATTCATCTTTATTGAGCGTATCTTCTTTGCTTTTAGCAACGTTAATTCCAAAAAGACGCAATAACAAGTTGGCGACCAGATTGACTATCCAGACAATCGGGTAAAACAGCTTCATCAAAGGAAGATAAATCCAGGCGGCTGGGAAAGCCATGACTTCAGGCTTAATGGCCGCCAGAGTTTTTGGAGTAACTTCGGAAAAGATTAATACCGCCAGCGTTAGCAAAGCGGCGGCAGCGGCAATAGCTTGTTCGCCTCCGATTCGGATAGCGATCACGGTCGCTAGCGACGAAGCTAGAATATTGACAAAATTGTTGCCCAGCAAAATAAGGCCGATTAGGCGGTCGGGGCGTTTTAAAAGTTTGGTGACTTTTATTGCACCGCGATGTTTTTGCTTGGCTAAATGCTGTAACCGATAACGGTTTAGCGTCATTAAAGCGGTTTCAGAACCGGAAAAAAATGCGGACAACAATAGCAGCGCTGCCAGAATACCGAACAGTACGCCTAGGGATATGTCGTTCAAAGAAACGGGGCTCAAAAATAATTAAACAGACTGCTAGTTTCTATGCTGAGAAAAATTTGTCAAGTACTGTTAACCACAATATAAAGACAAAACAGAGGGTTTTCTTTAAATGACATTAACTTGTTATCGCAAAAGCTTAATAATTAGCGTTTTTGACAATATGATTTTTCGGTGCTTAACTTAATGCAATGAATCCCGGAGTCTGGCAATCGCGAATCATGATTTCTTGAGAGTTGCATCGCTATCATTAAGAAATTTAAAACAGATTGCGAATACGCTTTTGTTTAGGATTCAACAAAGACTTCTTAATTACATCGATGAGTGGCTTGAATGGCTTTGCCGAAAATTTTGTTGATTGATGACAATCAGGAAAGAGTACAGCAGTTTAATCTCATACTTCAATTTTTGGAGTATCAAGTTGAGACTGTTGCCGCAGCGGAATGCGAAACATCATTAACTCACTGTGAGGACGTTCGCGCAATTTTTCTCGGCGGAAACGGTAAACAAGGCGCGTTAGTCAATACGGTCACCGAGTCAGTCAGCGGGATCCCTATTTTCCTATTAGTCGATCACGGGTCGGTAATCCAGGTTTCAAGCACAATACAAAAAGTTATTAATAAAGTATTGGAATGGCCCCTGACTTATCAGTTATTGAACGATGTGTTATCAACGTTACCCCAAACGCCCACAAAACCAGTCGGTATTTTAAGCCGTTTAAGAACCGATAAAGGACTGGCGGGAAACAGTCAAGCGATCAAACAAACCCGCGAATTGATTGACCAAGTCGCCGGTTCGGATGCGACCGTTTTGATTTTAGGAGAATCGGGGACGGGAAAGGAGGTTGTCGCTCAAGCATTGCATCGTCATTCTTTGCGTAAGGATAAACCTTTCGTGCCGGTCAATTGCGGAGCTATACCGGGTGAATTGTTGGAAAGCGAATTGTTCGGTCATGAAAAAGGTGCTTTTACCGGGGCGTTAGCGGCCAGACAAGGACGCTTCGAAATGGCGGAAGGCGGTACGTTGTTTCTTGATGAAATTGGCGATATGCCGATGCCGATGCAGGTGAAGTTACTGCGGGTATTGCAAGAAAGGACGTTTGAACGGGTCGGTAGTAACAAAACCATCCATTGCGATGTCAGGGTCATCGCTGCAACACATCGCCACCTTGAAGAGGAAATCAAGGAAAAACGCTTCAGAGAGGATTTGTTTTACCGTCTCAACGTATTTCCCATCGAAGTCCCGGCTTTACGTGAACGGACTGAAGATATTCCCTATTTGGTCAATGACTTGGTGGCGCGAATGGAAAAAGCGAATCGCGGATCTGTACGCTTAAGCAATGCAGCATTGGCTATTCTGATGCAACATAATTGGCCTGGCAATGTGCGCGAATTGTCTAATTTGATTGAACGATTGGCTATTACTCATCCCAATGGATTGGTGAACGAGAACGATCTGCCAGAAAAATTTCGTAATTATCAAGTGCCCGAGGGTATCGAAGTAGAAATTCCGCTTCAGGAGCCGGAGAAAAAGGAAGAACAATCTATCCAGGAACACAAAATTACAAGCTTGCTTTCCTCGGTTGCTCATTTACCTGAAAACGGAATGGATTTAAAGGAGTATTTGAATGACTTGGAAAGTGGATTGATTAAGCAAGCATTGGAAGAATGCAATGGGGTTGTTGCGCACGCGGCAAAAATGTTGAATATGCGAAGAACCACTCTGGTCGAAAAACTACGTAAATACGATTTATCCTGAGTGCGTCATATTATTGACCTTTGTTTTGTATGTTACTGTATACACTAAAAAAATAAATATGGTCTGCTTTTTGCTCTGAAGTTGATAACAACGACTGACCATGAGTAGCAATGAATTTAGTCAATAATCAGCAAACGAACAAAGCAGACCGTCTTGCCGACGCGTTTCAGCTTTTTAATCAGCTTTCCCAAAATTTGAGTGATTCTTATCAAGGGCTGGAAGCGCAAGTTGCCAAACTCAATCAGGAGCTGGCCGCAGCTCGAAGCGACCGCCTCAAGACATTGGTCGAGAAGGAAAAAATAGCGGCCCGTTTGCAACAAATATTGGCGGCATTGCCGGCGGCGGTGGTGGTTCTCGATTCGGCTGAAAAAGTGATTGACTGCAACACCATCGCTCTGGACTTCTTAGGTGAACCGTTGTTGGGTCAATACTGGCAATCCATTGTGCGACGTTGTTTGCTCCCGGTTTTTGATACGCCCCATGAACGACATTTACACGATGGCCGGCGAGTCAACATTACACGTAATTTTTTGAGCAATGAATCCGGTCAGATTATCTTGTTGTCGGACGTCAGCGAATTACGTTCGTTGCAAGATATGTTGATCCAGCAAAAGCAGCTCTCGGCCATGGGGGAGATGGTGGCCAGTATGGCTCATCAAGTCAGAACTCCTCTGGCAACGGCTATCCTCTATGCCTCGCAAATGAATAAGGCAAACGTAAGCGATGACAAGCGGCAACGTTTTTCGCAAAAAATTTTGGAAAGGTTGCATTATTTGGAAAGGCAAGTGAACGATATGTTGATCTTTGCCAAGCAAGGCAAGCTGAATATGGAAAATTTCTCGCTTAGTAATCTATTATCAAAGCTAGTGGATAATATGGCGGCAATGAACGTGGATTTTCGTCTTGAAAATCGTGAGTCAATCGACTCGATGCTTGGAAACGAAGACGCCCTACATGGCGCTTTAATGAATATCCTGAACAATGCCGTGGAAGCTTGCGGTCAATCCGGGGATATTGTGCTGATGGTTTCCCGTCATGATGATTACAGTTTGAAAATCGTTATTAGCGATAATGGTGAAGGCATGACGGAACAGCAACGGCAACGTTTGTTCGAGCCGTTTTTCACGACTAAACTGAATGGGACAGGACTGGGAATGGCGGTTGTGGAAAGCGTTGTCAGAGCCCATAGTGGGACGATCCAGTGTAGTTCGGATGTAGGTAAAGGAACGGTATTTACATTGATTCTACCTTGTATCAATCAATATTCGTGGGCATTGTCTGACGAAACGTCAGAAGCAGATGAGGGAAACGAGTATGAAACAGTATGATGTATTGATTGTGGAAGACGATTTGGCCTTATGCGAGGCATTATCCGATACTCTGGAGATCGAAGGTTATCGCGTGATGACTGCGAATAACGGTACCGAGGCGTTAAGTAAACTTGCAAGACATGAATTCAAATCGGTGGTTAGCGATGTGCAGATGCCGGTCATGGACGGCTTCGAGCTGTTAAGCAATATGCAGAGCGCTTACCCTGACATTCCCGTGTTGTTGATGACCGCATTTGGCACAATACCTAAAGCGGTTGAAGCGATGCAATCGGGGGCGTCGGATTATCTGATCAAACCTTTTGAAGCGGAATTGTTGGTCGAGAAAGTCGCCGGTTTAGTTGTGCAGGCTGCTGCAAAAAATAGAAACGTTGTGGTCGCTGATGACAAAATGCAACAACTTTACAATATCGCTAACAAAGTGGCGAAAACCGAAGTCACCGTTCTGCTTGAAGGGGAGAGCGGGACCGGCAAGGAAATTCTGGCACGATACATTCATCAAAATTCATCATGCAAAGAGGGACCTTTTATAGCGATCAATTGCGCCGCTATTCCAGAAAATATGTTGGAAGCGATGTTGTTCGGCTACGAAAAAGGGGCTTTTACCGGCGCCGTACAGGCAGCGGCAGGAAAATTTGAGCAGGCACAGGGCGGCACGCTATTGCTAGATGAAATATCGGAAATGGATCTTTCTCTGCAAGCCAAATTGCTACGGGTTTTACAGGAAAAAGAGGTTGAAAGGCTCGGTAGTCAAAAAAAAGTCACATTGGATGTCAGAATTTTGGCGACGACCAACCGAAAATTAAAAGAATATGTCGATCAGGGCCGTTTTCGCGAAGATTTGTATTATCGGCTCAGCGTTTTCCCGATTAGAATTCCACCCTTACGGGAACGGGTGAAAGACATTTTGCCGTTGGCAATAGAATTATTGCAAAAACACGATAACGGCGGCAAACTCTTACCTGTTTTCGATTCTGAGGCGGCTGCTACGCTGCAGCGCTATCTATGGCCCGGTAACGTTAGAGAGCTGGAAAATGTTGTTCAACGTGCATTGATTTTACAGCGTAACGGTATCATCGGTGTGAACGAACTGATCTTTGAAGATCAGCTTATGATGGCCGAGCCGGAATCATTAATTCAACTTGAAAAAGAACCGCAACAAGCTGAATTCGAAAGACAAAATGATATCGCTAGCCTTGGGGAAGGGGTTAGATCGGTCGAAGAGAAAATAATTTTGCAGACGCTAAACGAAGTGAACGGAAGCCGCAAAATGACGGCGGAAAAGTTAGGTATTAGCCCTCGAACTTTGCGTTATAAGCTTGCCCGGATGAAAGAATCCGGAATTGCATTGCCATGTTAAATAATGGCCCGAAATGTGCTTGATATAATGGCAATAACACATTAGCGAGTAAATGACATGAGCGAGATGAATATCAATCAAGTGCTGGCGCAAATGCGCGCTATGTCGATCGAAGCGGGGAGCAAACCCCAACCTGTGGAGAACGACCAGGGTTTTGCTTCGATACTGAAACAATCGATTGATGCGGTTAACGATACTCAGAAAGCAGCCGGAGCGTTATCCAAGGCTTTCGAAGTCGGCGATCCGGAAGTGGGGTTGGCGGAAGTGATGATAGCCTCACAGAAAGCCAGCGTCTCCTTTCAGGCTATGGTGCAGGTGCGCAATAAACTGGTTGAAGCTTATAAAGACGTTATGAATATGCCAATGTAAGGCTGAAACTTTAAATCAATGAGTGAGCAAGACAACAATACTGCAGTCGATATGGATACAGCTACGCAATTGGTAACGACCGAAGAGAAGCTTCATCCGGCCATTAAAGGATTATCCGATTTGTCGGTTACACGGCAGGTGGGCCTGATGTTAGGGTTGGCACTGAGCGTCGCGATCGGCGTAGCGGTGGTGCTGTGGTCGCAGACTCCTTCTTACGATTTGCTTTTTTCCAACATTGCCGAGCAGGATTCGGCCGAGATTATCGACGCGTTAGACAAATTGGGTATCGATTATCAAATCGATACCGGCTCAGGCGCTATTATGGTGCCTGCCGGTGATGTTCGCGAATTGAGACTTAAGCTTGCCGCACAGGGATTGCCGCGAAGCACCAGTACCGGCTATGAGTTGTTGGATCAGGATAGCGGATTCGGAACCAGTAAAAATGTTGAATTGATGCGTTTTCAACGGGCATTGGAAGGCGAGATTGCCCGCACGATTATGACGATTCAAAATGTTAAAGCCGCCAAAGTTCTACTGGCATTGCCCAAGCAATCGGTGTTTGTTCGCAAACAGAAGAAACCCAGTGCATCGGTGGTCATCAATTTATATCAAGGACGATCGCTTGAAAAAGAGCAGATCGAGGCGATTGTCCACTTGGTTGCTTCGAGCGTACCGATGTTGGAAGCTACGCAAGTCACTGTGGTCGACCAGAAAGGCAGGTTGCTCAATAGCAAGGATGTTTCCGCTGAAATGTATTTGACTTCC
>JBNLEI010000245.1:0-6437 GCA_050304855.1 Methylococcaceae bacterium | reverse complement strand
AAATTCGGAAAATTTTTGCACTTGTATGCCCGACACCGAAATTTCCGCGGATCTTCTAAGAAAATTGAATAACGATATTCTGAAGTAACGGGCGAAACGTTCGTTGACCATCTCCAAGGTGGGCATCCTTCCCCTGACGATACGTTCCTGGCTGGTAAAGTCGTAAAGCCTCGTCCCCCCTTGTTCTATTTCTTCACCGGGCGAATCTGTTTCTACCTCGCCTTCGTCTACGCCGTGAAGCAACGCGTCGATTTCCTCCTGGGATAACAAATCTGCACTGGACATGCTATTGCATCACAAAGGTAGTGAAAAAAACTTCCTTAACATGATGGCGGCCGGTCATGTTCTGCAGAACCTTTTCAGTTTCCTGCAACATTTGGCGCCGCAATGCGACTTTTCCCTCTTTGCTCATCAATTGATCGGCCCCCGCAGCACTGATAGTCATCAATAGATTATTCACGATCATAGGCTCATGCTTCGCCAACACATCCTCCATATCCGCATCGCCCAGAAACGCCACCCTGATTTCGATCAGGCCGACGCTGCCGCCTTGCGGAAAACTGACGCGTAACGGCTGTTTGATTTCGTAGTAATAATAGTCTTTGACGGAATGAGCGGGCATCCCTTGCGTTTCACCAACCTGCCCGCTTTCGCCGGAAAAAACCGGAAGCGAATGATGGGGCAGAAAAAAAACCGCGCCTCCGGCGATCACCAACAGCAAAAAGCCAATGATACCGAGCAGAAGAAATACGGTTTTTTTTCCGGTAATGCTTTCTCGATTATTTTCGGCCATTCGTTCTTCCCGCTTTTTTCGAACTGAAAGCAATCCTTATTCCACTCATTAAAATTAACTATATATCAGCAACTTGAAAACGCAAGGGTAAAAAATGACGGATTCCCGTCATCACAAGTAAGAATTTACGTAGGTGTCGGTCGATTCGGTAAACATGTCAGGCCACAATTCTAGCCCGGATGTAACGCGTTGGGAAAGGCATTTCAAGGGATCTTGTATCTCCCGAACTAGCACCGTTCATATGGTTGAATCGGGATGGGGCGCCGAAAAAGGACAACCGCGATAGCGGTCCATGAGAGGAAATGAAAGGCCGAAAAAAATCAGGAAATGCCGTTATTCAGCATTTCCCAAGAGGGGGATTATAGGGGAAATGACGGTTTTTTGTCTCGAGGTAAAGCATTCACGATCGAAAACGTATCTGCTCTACGCTGTTGCGGACTCTAATCGACAAAACAAAGCCGTATAAGGAGGACGCTTGAGACGTCCTCCTCGATGCGAAAGAATTAAAAAGCGTTTCCCGGCTTAACGCCGAATTTTTTCAAAATGATCGCCAGCGGACAGAACCCGGTAAACGACGATTGCAACAGATTCGCCCCGACAAAAGCTGTAAACCAAAGCCAGTTCATCGAATGCCACACGGCCAGGGCAACGCTAATTAATACGAACGATCCAGCCACTGCCAGAACCCAACGGTCAATCGTCATAACAGTCTCCTTATTTCAAACGGACGACGCCCATCACTTTCAGCATCAATCTTTCGTAAAACGGCTCGCTGATGCCTTTTCTGACCTTGCGCATGAAGTACTTTTCAAACGCGATTTTCGCCAGATGCACCCACTTGCCATGATTGGACCACGTCGTGTTTCTCGGAGGAATTTGCGGTACCGCCAAAAATGCGACGCCGGTATCGCCCAGATCGGCCAGACACAACGCGCTGAGACTAGGCACATCGCTTGGTTCCTTACCGTTCAACTCGTCGCGAATGTTATGCGCGGTCGCAGTCACCATCGATTCGATCATATAGCCCGTTTTTGGGGTACCGACAGGTAACGGCGTTTTTTCGACCGGCGGCAACGCTATACAGACGCCGACCGAATAAATATTTTTGAAAGTCGGGTTGCGCTGGTATTTATCGACGATGACGAAACCGCGCGGATTGACCAATCCTTCCGCTTCCACGTTACGAACCGCATCAACTCCGGTGAATGCCGGCAGCATCATCGAATGTTTGAACGGCAGTTCGTGCTTAGCTTTATCCTTGCCGTTTTCGTCGACCTCGGTGACATGCATCATGCCTTTTTCGATTCGGTCGACCTTTGCGTTGGTGATCCATTTTATGGTCTTGTCGCGAAGCGCGCTTTCCAACAAACCTTTGGTGTCGCCTACGCCGCCCAAGCCCAGATGGCCGATGTAAGGTTCCGAAGTGACGAAAGTCATCGGCACTTTGTCGCGAATTTTGCGTTTGCGCAGTTCAGTTTCGAGAATCATCAGATACTCGTAAGCCGGACCGAAGCAGGATGCTCCCTGCACCGCGCCTACGACAATCGGACCGGGATCTTCCATAAATTTGTCCCAATCCTGGGCCGCAATTGCGGCATGATCAACATGACAAACGGACGACGTAAAGCCTTCCGGCCCCAGACCCGGTACTTCGTCGAACGCCAGACGCGGCCCCGTGGCGATAATCAGATAATCGTAATCCACCGTGGAATTGTCGGCCAAATGAACCTTGTTATTGACCGGATCAAGCTTGACGGCCGCTTTTTGAATGAATTCGATCCCTTTTTTCTTCATGACCGGGGCCAATTCGACCTTTAAATCTTCCGGCTTGCGCCATTTTGGCGGCACCCAGGGATTGGAAGGGACAAAATGAAATGTTGGCGAATCGGAAATTACGATAACCTCATCGTTTTTGCTGACCGATTCCTTCATTTCGAAAGCCATCGGCACACCACCGATACCTGCACCTAATACAACGATTCTAGCCATAACATTCTCTCCTCAGTATGATTCAACCGACATACCCGCAGCTCATTATCAGATTTTGTTTAAAATGCTGACTATACAACAGGAATGTCCTGTAAAAAAATGTATATTTTTATTATAAAACAACGAGGCGATAGAATATTAGAATTCTCTAAAATATTCAACTATATTTTTATTGCTCCGCTTCAACCGATGAAAAAAGTTGTTTTTTACGCTCCTTTAGGCCGTCGATGAATTTCAGATTCAACACCAAAGGTATCCGCTTCCGTCTGTTCATCATGGGACTTGCACCCACTCTGTTGCTTGTCATTTCCCTGACGGCTTACTTTATTGAAATTCAATTTCGTTATCTCGAGCAATCTTTACTCGAACGCGGAAACACCATCGCCACGCAACTTGCCGTTGCCAGCACTTACGGCGTATTCTCCGCCAACAAACCAATGCTGCAAGCCATGTCCGACGACTTACTCAACGAAAAGGACGTCGTATATGTTTCGATTAAAGACCTCAACGGCAAAGTGCTGGCGCAATCCAGCCATATCCTCGAATCCGGCAACGATAGTCTGCAAATTTTCGAAGCGGACGTTAAAATTCAATCGTTAAGAAAAAATTCGGCCGCCATCGACTTTTCGTTGTTCGAAACCGAAAAACAAACCGACGACCGTCATATCGGTTTCGTCCAAATCGGCCTCAGTCAAAAGCCAATACGCCTGGCCCGTCACAGCTTCCTGACCAACAGCCTGACAATCATTGTCGCCTGTTTCGTATTTGCCCTTCTGCTTGCTTTTCGCCTCAGCAAAACGATCAGTACGCCATTGATCAATTTGACCGAAGTCGCCAACGACCTTGCCAACGGCAACATGGACGCACGCGCCGGCAAGAACAGCACTACGGAAATCGCCACGTTGTGCGAAAGTTTTAACTCGATGGCAATCGGCCTGCAGCAGACGCAAAACTATTTGATTCAACAAGTGAACAACGCGGTCAAGGAACTCACCGTTGCGATGGAGTCCCTGGAAGAAAAAAACCAGTCGCTGGAAAAAACCACCCAGATGGCTATCGCTCAAAATGAAACAAAGTCGCAGTTCCTCGCCCATATCAGCCATGAAATCCGAACGCCGATGAACGGCATTATCGGCTTCATAGACCTGCTCACCCAATCGAAACTGTCGCCCGGACAACTGGAACAGGCTCGTTTGATTAAGACTTCGGCCTACGGTTTGCTGACCATCGTCAACGAAATTCTCGACTATTCCAGTCTGGAAACCGGTAATTTCAAAACAAAAAATATTTCCTTCGACGTTCGGGAATGCATAGAAAGCAGCATAACGGCCATCGTTCCGCGCTCGCGCGATGTGCAAATCATTATCGATATCGACACGAATCTGCCGACCACGGTGACCAGCGACCCGGTCCGTATCAGCCAGGTACTGACCAATTTGGTGGGCAACGCCTGCAAATACACCAAACAGGGGCATATCGTCATACGCTGCATTCTAACCAGACAATCGCGTTTGTTTGTTTCGGTCTCGGATACCGGCGTAGGCATCGCTAAAAACGTCATCAAAGATCTCTTTCATCCTTTCCTGCAAATCAGCGAATACGCTGTCTATAAAGAACTGGGTACCGGCTTGGGACTGACGATTGCCAAAAACATCATCGAACGCCTGCATGGGAGGATCGGCGTTCACAGCCAGCTCGGAAAAGGTTCGGTATTCTGGTTCGACATTCCGGTTGACGCCAAAGAAGAAGAACATAGCGAAATACCCGGTGCGATGATTACCGTAATTGACCCGATGAGGCTGAGTCGCAAAGCCCTGGTGAAACAATTGAACCGTCTTGGATATACGTCTCGGTGTTTTTCCGCCATCACGCAGTTTCGGCGGCAACATGAAAACATCCGCGAAATCATTTTATATGCCGCAGGAAAAACTTTGGTAAGAGACGACGACTTCCATATCGAACTTAACCGCATCGGATCATTCGTCGGCGACGCCAAAGTCATTTTCACCACCCATCAGTTGCATGGTTCCAGCACCGCCGAAATTTTACCTCTACCCTGTCGTTCCTCTTTTCTGAAACAGGTGATCACCAATGCGTTAGATGATCGCGCAACAAGATCCGCCAGCGATTCCAGTCCCGACAGAGATAATGCCGCCAGCCATCAATTTCCGGTCTTTATTGCCGACGATAACGAAATCAACCGGCTACTTCTTAAATCCCAGCTGGAAAGCCGCTCCGACGACATCACTTTGGCGGAAGACGGTAAACAGGCACTCGCGTTACTTAGGCAACGAAAATATCAATTAATCTTACTCGACTTGCAAATGCCCCACTACAATGGGCTGGAGCTTTTGAAAATCATCAAACGAACGGATTGTATCAACCATAACACGCCGGTCGTCGCCATCACCGCTCATGCCCAAAGCCATCAACGAAAGAAACTGATCGATGCCGGTTTCGACGAATGCCTGATCAAACCGGTCATGTCCGATCAATTGAATGAAGTACTCAATCTGTGGCAGCCCCGGCTTCAACCGACCCACGCCTATTCGTCGACCGATAACGACTATCTGGCCCAAATGCTGGAGAAAACTTCTCAAAACAAACAATTAGCGGAAGTATTATTCAACAAGCTTTTTAACGAACTCCCTGGCCAAGTAAGGATGATTCAAGATGCCTTGGATGACTCCGAATGGGATAAAGCCAATAAAATCATCCATAAACTACATGGATCGGTTGGATTTTGCGGTTTTTCGGTACTCAAGGAGGCCGCTCAGCGCGTTGAGATCGATCTATCCGACGGCAAATTTGATAAGGCGAAAGCAAGCTTTACCGATTTACAAAACAAGATAGACCGCTTCATGGAACATAAGACCGATATACTGCTCGGATTGTCAACCGTCTGAGAAATGTGGTCCGCTTACCGGTTATATTGAACTGTTCCACTAGCCGTTGAATAGCGGTATTGATCAACTCATGATGATCCCGGCAGCGTTTTGCGGCCTGATTTCTTGCAACATTCCAAATTAACAAAATCGAACGGCTATTCACAAACTTCTGATGGCCAAAATAACGAGGTGTTTCCGGCCATGTTTTCAAGATTGTCGACAGCAGGGGCGCCTTCAAAGATTACAGTACGTAATCAAGCAGTATCTAACAGCCAGGGTAGAAACACTTGAATAGGTATCCATAGCCATAAAAAATAAAGAGACATCACTGCAAGGGATTTTCACTGCATGCCCGGCTCAGGTATTTCCGAAGTATTAGGGAAACGCAGAAATGTTTTGATTCATCCCGGATTTCAAAGCACCCGACTCATCATCATACGATTGAAAGATCGTCATTAGATAGGTGAACGGGTAGATTTTTATCGTACGTCCGCGTACTCGAAAAAGCCGATCAAACAGGCTTTTCCTCAAACAGGATTATTTTCTTTCCTGATTACTTACAACCTTCAGCAACTTTAAGACGGATCGGATGTCGAAGAAAAGACTTGAATTGATTGGAGGACGTGTCATGAAAAAGAACCCGATCCAATTTCAAAAAGGCTTCAGTCTGACAGAACACATGAAGCGCTACGGAACCGAAGCCCAGTGCGCCGAGGCGCTGTTCCGGGCAAAATGGCCTTCCGGGTTTCAGTGTCCTTGCTGTGGTG
>JBNLEI010000244.1:0-7179 GCA_050304855.1 Methylococcaceae bacterium | reverse complement strand
CTCAGCTTCGCTAATCTTGTTTTGTAATAATAAGAAGTCAGCATAAAAGTAATTTGCATCTATGCCGTCAGGATTTATTTTCAAGGCTTCCTTTAGTAGTTGTTCGGCGGTTTCTTTATTGCCAAATGAAACAGGCCAGCCGGGAACCATGTAATATAACGTACCTAAGGTTACATAAGCCGCGCCATCCAACGCATTGGGATGGGTGCTTAGTGTTTCTTCAAGAAGTTTCTTTGCCTGATTCAAGGATGACAATGCGGAGAAAGGCGATTCATAGGCGGCATTGGAAGACAGTAAAATAGCACGCCATATTTTGGGTTCTGCCGCATTGGGAAACTGTTGGCTAAGTTCTACAGCGCGTTGCAGCAATTTTGGATAGCTGACTTTTTGCTGTTCGTTATTTTCCTCATAGTAGGTTATCGCCCAGTCGGACTCGATCTTGTCGATCGAATCGGACAAGGGCGAGCAAAAGCTGTAAGACGATGAGAGTAGCAAAAAAGCAACAAGAGTAGTTTTATTCATACATAAAATATAGTGCAAAAAGCACTATATTTCAATATCTTTTTAAAATTAGTCTGTTATATTCCATTTCTTGTAAGGTTTTTTACATAAACTGTTGTTGTAATAACGCAAATCGTGAGTTACTTCGATGCCTAACCATGACGGTTTTTCGTATTGTTCGTCCAGAGACGATAATTCAATTTCAGCAACAACTAATCCTTCATTTTCACCCAAGAATTCATCGATTTCCCACGTATGTTGTTTGTAATGAACGAAATGACGCTTTTTTTCGATTAGCGGTTTGTGGCAAAGTTGATCAAGAATTTCAATTGCCTCCGGAATTGGAATTTCGTATTCGTATTCCAGCCGGTGAGTGCCTATTACGGCGCTTTTTATGTTAATCCATGCTTGCTTGTCAGATACTCGGACTCTGATGGAATTTTGCTTTGTGCTGCTTAAATATCCTTGTTTATAGAATGTGGTTTTATCGACGTCGGAACGCCAAGAATCGTTAAGTACTAAAAATTTATGTTCAATTTCAAGAGGCATCGTGTTTTATTGTCTATCGTTCGATTGAATTGACGTTGCTTCCTCTTAGCTTAAGAAAAATTATGGGTAGTAAGCGGATGGAAGGGGTGATGTTACTTGAGAAATATTGTATCAGTTTTGCAAGAATGTTTTAGCCATGCTAAATTGATAATTCTTTATTATAATACTCGGTTTTTAGCCGATGGCTTACTCGCTTTTATTATTGTTTTTTGTTTTGGAGATTGAAAATGGCATTTGAACTACCTGCATTACCTTACGCCAATGATGCGCTGGCACCCCATATTTCTGTGGAAACAATCGAATTTCATTATGGAAAACATCATCAAACGTATGTCACTAATTTGAATAATCTGGTTCCTGGAAGCGAATTTGAGGGATTGTCGCTTGAGGAGATTATGATGAAATCTACAGGCGGTATTTTTAATAACGCCGCGCAAGTATGGAATCATACTTTTTACTGGAATAGCTTGTCGCCTAACGGCGGTGGGGAGCCTACCGGTGGCTTGGCGAATGCGATTAACAGAACTTTCGGATCTTTCGAGAAGTTTAAAGAGGAGTTTACCAAATGCGCGGTAACAACATTCGGTTCAGGTTGGGCGTGGCTAGTCAAAAATGCCGACGGTGGTTTGGAGCTGGTTAGCACAAGTAACGCTGCTTGCCCTTTGACTGACGGAAAAACTCCCCTCTTGACTTGTGATGTATGGGAGCATGCCTATTACATCGATTACCGTAATGCTCGTCCCAAATATTTGGAAGCATTTTGGGCTTTGGTTAATTGGGATTTTGCCAGTGCAAATTATGACGCGTGAATGACTTGCTGAAATGAGTTGTTTTAAGTAATTAAAAAAGCCCGCTGGTTCATATATTTGATCAGCGGGCTTTTTAATGCGAGCCTGAATGCATCCAGGCTCTAACTGAAAAGTCTTATTTGTTTTTGTTGCGTTCTTGCACTTCCTTGATAACTTCTTCCGCCACGTTTTTAGGGCACGGCATGTAGTGCGAGAATTCCATCGAAAATTGTCCTCGACCGGAAGTCATCGTACGTAAATCGCCAATGTAGCCGAACATTTCGCTAAGCGGGGCGTCTGCTTTGATGCGTACACCGGTTACTCCGGCCTCCTGAGACTTAATCATGCCGCGACGACGGTTCAAGTCACCGATAACGTCGCCGACGTTATCCTCAGGAGAGAAGACGTCAACTTTCATTATCGGTTCCAGCAGTTGGGGGCCAGCTTTTGGAATCGATTGACGATAAGCCGCTTTAGCTGCAATTTCGAATGCAATAGCCGAAGAGTCCACAGCGTGGAAAGCGCCGTCGGTCAAGTTGACTTTAAAATCCAAGCATGGGAAACCTGCCATTACGCCTTTTTCTAAGCTGTTTTCAAAGCCTTTTTCAACGGCTGGCCAATATTCGCGAGGGACGTTACCTCCGGTTACACTGGATTCAAACTGAAAGCCGCTGCCTGGCTCGCCTGGCTCGATGACGTAGTCGATTTTCGCATATTGTCCTGAACCACCCGATTGTTTTTTGTGGGTGTAGCTATCTTCGATGCGTTGCGTGATAGTTTCGCGGTAGGCAACCTGGGGTTTGCCCACTTCAACATCGATGCCGTAGGTCCGTTTCAGAATATCGATTTTAATATCCAGGTGTAATTCCCCCATGCCTTTGAGGATGGTTTCGCCACTGTCTTCATCTGTTTCAACGCGGAATGACGGATCCTCTTGCACCATCTTGCCGATCGCGATGCCCAGTTTCTCTGAACCGCCTTTGTCTTTAGGGGCAACTGCGATCGAGATAACGGGATCAGGAAATACCATTGGCTCTAATGTAGCGGGATTTTTAGGGTCGCACAGTGTATGACCGGTTTGTACGTTTTTCATCCCGATGACTGCGACGATGTCGCCTGCCTGTGCGCCATCAAGTTCAATGCGATCATTGGCGTGCATTTCCACGATACGGCCGATACGCTCGGTTTTGCCGGTGAACGTATTCAAGACGGTGTCGCCTTTGTTCATGCGACCTGCGTAGATGCGAATGAAAGTCAATGCACCGAAGCGGTCATCCATAATTTTGAACGCCAATGCGCGTAACGGTTTGTTTGGATCGACGATCGCAAAGCTGCCGGTTTCGTTACCTTCATCGTCAGTTTCCGGTTGAGGCTTCACTTCGGTTGGGTTGGGCAGGAAGTCGGTTACAGCGTCCAGGACCAGTTGAATGCCTTTGTTTTTGAAGGCTGAACCGCAATAAGTGGGGAAGAAGGACAAATCGATGGTTCCCTTACGGATGCACCGCTTAATATCTTCAATAGAAGGTTCCTGGCCTTCCAGATAAGCTTCCATCAGGTCGTCGTCTTGCTCTACGGCGGTTTCGATTAGTTTTTCGCGCCATTCCTCGACCTGATCCATCATGTCAGCGGGCACGTCTTGTACTTCGTAATTTTCGGGTAGACCGGAGTCATCCCAGATATAGGCTTTGCGAGATAGCAAATCGACAACGCCTTTGAACTGGTCTTCAATACCGATCGGCAAAACCATGACTAGCGGGTTTGCACCCAGAACGTCCTGGACTTGTTTAACGACGCGATAGAAATCGGCACCGATACGGTCCAATTTGTTGACGAAAATGACACGAGAAACTTCGGAATCGTTGGCATAGCGCCAGTTGGTTTCAGATTGAGGCTCAACGCCACCGGAACCGCAAAATACGCCTATACCGCCGTCTAATACTTTTAGTGAGCGATAGACTTCGATGGTGAAGTCAACGTGTCCCGGTGTATCGATAATGTTTAAGCGGTGGCCGTTCCATTGACAAGATGTCGCGGCCGATTGAATTGTGATGCCGCGTTCAGCTTCTTGTACCATGAAGTCGGTGGTTGCTTCACCGTCGTGAACTTCGCCCGTTTTATGAATTTTACCGGTTAGTTTAAGGATACGTTCCGTTGTGGTAGTTTTACCGGCATCCACGTGCGCGAATATGCCGATGTTTCTGTATAGCGATAGATCTGTCATGTTTGTACTCTAAAAATGGACATAAAAAACGATTACTGCTTAGGTTTTTAGGCCGAGGCAGGCAGGTTACCGGATTCATAAACTTTAAGCTTAACCGGACGGATACGCCGATTAACACAGCGGATATTTACCGTTTTTAAAGTCGTTTTAAGGCGGCTTTAAAAAATTTCCTATTGTAACTTAAAAATTTGAAAAAGCGGAAAAAATCTAGTAAAGAAGCATTGAGAAGACAAGAATCGGTCAATTTTGTTCCGTACCGAATAACATTATGTTCGGAATGTATCGGACTTTTGCATGAGTCGTGGCGCCACTGTCCGCTGATACATTGAGATTGGTTCGTTTATTGTTTGTTTAACTGTAGCTCGCGTAGCTTCATTAGGGCGTAAACGGCTTTGATATTCGGGCAATCGACTCCTTCCCTTATTGCCGCGCGAAGCATGTTACCTAAGATAGCTTCGGTCTCCATGGCGTGTCCCTGCTCAAAGTCCAGTAACATGCTGGTTTTATAGGGCGGCATCGTATACGTGTTGTGAATGTTAAGGTCGATAATGTTGTCCGGCAACCGATGCCCGCAGGCGGCCGCAATATCGCACACTTCCTGCATAATTTTGCGGATAAAAGCTTCTTGGTTTTGCAAAATTTCCTGCGTGGATAGTCCGCCGGAAAGAACCGATAATGGATTGAAGGGAGCATTCCAGACACATTTTATCCAGCGTCCTTGGACGATATCTTCCATCGTGGCACATTCAATGCCTGAGCGCGTAAATAAATCGGCAAGATGCTTGGTTTTGTCGCTGATGCCGGAAGGAAAATTGCCAAGGGACAATTTACCATAGGCCAAGTGATCGATCACTCCTGGGTGCAACCGGTTGCAGCAGATAAATGCCAAACCGCTCACGATTTCGTGGTTCGGGAATGCCTTCGCCAATTCGTCTTCGGTTTCCACTCCGTTTTGAATGAAAACGACCGATGTCCGTGGAGAAACCGCCTTGCGGATTAGCGCTGTGCGGTTGATATCGGGGGTGACTTTGCTGCACAGAATGACGTAATCGGCCTGACCCTGGTAGTCGGCAGCCGATTTGACGATTTGTGTCGGCATGAAGTTCCAATGGCCTAATAGTGCGCTATTTATTTGATAGCCGTTGCGAATAACGGTTTCATAATCTGAACGGCAGACGACCGACACTTCGGCGCCGGCTTTTGCCAATAATGCGCCATAGAATCCGCCGATGGCACCGGCTCCGACAATTAATATCCTATCTTTCATGCTTATTAGTCATGATTTGTTTCAAAAACGGGATGGTTAATTTACGTTTGGCCGCCAGTGTCGCATGGTCGATTTCCTCCAGCAATGACCACAATGCCGGTAAATCGCGGGCGTAACGGTTCAAAAGAAAGCGGCCGACGTTTTCGGATATGGCAAACCCCATATAATTCGCTTTATGAATCAGCGCATTGACCGATTGATCATCGTCCATTGCTTGTAGTTTCAAAGTGAGTCCCCAGCTCATTCTGGTTTTTAGGTCCTGTAGCAGGAAAGGTAGATATTTAGGGGGGCAGAGGGCGCTGATTAACAATTGTTTGCCTTGGTCGCGGTGGCGATTGTAAAAATCAAACAGAGCCTGTTCCCAGCCAGAATGTCCGGCAACCTGGTCGATGTTATCGAGGAAAACGATCGAAAGATTTTCCATACCATCCAATATGCTGGGTGCAGGTAATTGAGTCGATTTGAAGTCAAGATAAAAGACCGTCTTGTCCAATTCCCTGGCACTTTGGCAACAGGCTTGCAATAAATGCGTTTTTCCCAATCCTTGATCGCCCCAAAGATAAATCTGTTGTTCTCGCGCGGTAGCTACGAAGGCCTGTAAATGATCGATCACTTCATGATTATTGCCCGGATAAAAACTCGCAAAACTTTGGTTACCGAGAAATTTAAACCGGAACGGTAGTTGTTCAGCCATACGATCAGTTTTTGTCTGCTTTATAAACGTATAAACCGGCACCGAAGCAAAGGAGCAGGCTGAATGCGATTTCAAAGAGTGCAACGTTGCGTTCGACTGGATTGGCGTAGGCTTCCGCAACGCCGTGAATGAAGTAAATCAGGCTGAGGTAACTCATCCATGTGCAGCTTTTCAGATTGCCGTGTAAAAAGCCGCGCAACGGCAATAGTAAAGGTGTGACGGTAAATAGTAGAATCAACGCTACCGGAAATTTTGCCGACGGATACAAAAAGGTATTCCAGGCCATCAACAAGGCAAACAGTCCGAAAAATCCGACTAAGGCAACGTAGTGATAATAAATGCGGTTCATTACGACAGTTTGATGGCTGTTTCCGCCAGTCGTTTTCCCAGCGATCGGCAGATCATTTTTTCGTGTTCGGTTAATTGCGTGTTATCAAGCGATAAATGGCTGGGACCGTAAGGCGTGCCGCCGCTTCGGGTTTCTTTCAATGCAATTTCGTTGCAGGGAATGCTGGTAATCAACATGCCGTGATGCATTAACGGTCGCATCATGGCCAAGAGGTTGCTTTCCTGGCCTCCGTGCATACTGCCGGCCGAGGTAAAAACACCGGCCGGTTTTCCTGACAATGTGCCTGAGAACCAAAGTTCCGCCGTTCCGTCGATAAAATATTTTAACGGGGCGGCCATATTGCCGAAATAAGCAGGGCTGCCTAACGCCAAACCGGCACAATTCTTCAAATCGTCCAATGTGGCGTAGGGAGCACCCCGTTCGGGGATGTCGTCGGCGATTTTTTCGCAGACTGCGGAAATTTCCGGAACGGTTCGTAAGACCGCTTCTACACCGGGCACTGCTTCAACGCCGCGCGCCACTTGGTTCGCCATGTTTTCCGTGCTACCGTTACGGCTGTAATACAGAATTAGAATCTTCAGCATGACTATAGGATAGCCAGTACGTTTTCGGGAGGGCGGCCGACGGCAGCTTTATCGTTAGCTAAAACGATGGGGCGTTCGATCAACTTCGGTGTGTCGATCATTCCATTAATCAACGCATCGCGGCCAAGGCTAGGATCGTCCATGCCGGTCTCTTTGTACTCTTTTTCTTTTGTCCGCATCAGTTCGCGCGGTTCCATACCCAATTTGTTCAATATATCGTTGAGTT
>JBNLEI010000243.1:0-3912 GCA_050304855.1 Methylococcaceae bacterium | reverse complement strand
ACTTTTTGATACCAACGCTTTTGATTGATTAAATTCGGTAATACGACAATATTTTCGTTATACTGCGATAACTCGTTTGCTAACTGCTCGGTTGAAACAGTAATACACTCAACCTGCTGCAAAAAATTCTTAATAGACGCCGAACATTTAGCCATATATTCGGAATATTTATTTTTTTCCGGCAACCTTTCTATTAACAAATCGTCGGTTTCATAAACTATCGGTTTACCGCTGGATAAAATATCTTTTAAATTATCTTCCGATATTTCAGCGGGGGCAGCCCTTTGAACAATAATAACATCCGACCAATCGACAACAGCTTGATGATATAGCGCTTTTAAATTTGAATCGGTCGTGCAGATCAAGCGATATTCAACAAGATCATTCAGTTGTTCAAAAATATCAATAAGTCTAATATTGGGACAGACGCAATCGAGTGATTCAAGCGTCAACAAACCTATCTTTAATTTATCGTTAGGCTCTGCAGAGATGTTGTTCTCTAAATTCTTACTAATCAGTTTATTTAGCACCTTGCTCGGCATCGTCAATCTGACGATAGACTCTGAAACCGGGTGCTGTCCGATAAACCGCGACTCTTTAGACGCCAAGTAATTGCGTATATTTTTGTGATATGCGCTATCAGGCAGTAGATTTTTGGCACGGCTCAAGTCCTTTTCTTGCCTATATTCAGTATGAATTTTTTCTTCTAATCCGTCCTTAGCTATAAAAGTGTCCGAACTAATGACCGCTGCTTTTCCGGCCGGGAGATGAAAGCCGACATCCTCGTCTTCCATGTAGATATTCAAAAGTCCCGACAAATAGGCGCGAATTCCGTAATCCGAATCCTCTTCGCCATACACGCCGTAGTCTTCACACCAATACCCGAGAAGATCGCAAGTCCGCTTTGGAATTAATACGCATGCCCCGCCGATGTTTGCGTTTTCTTTGGGTCTGACACTAAAGCCTTGAATAGTTTTCAGAGGATAACTGGTCGGCTCAAAGCTATATCCGACGACGCCTAGCTGAGATACTCCATTGGCGACCTGAACAATATTCTCCAACCAATTGCGCTTTTGAATAACGATGTCATTGTCAAATTTTAGATAATACTCTGCATCCGGCTCGCACCGCCAAGCAATATTCGAAGCCTTGGCGACACCGATATTCGAATTAAGAATAACCAGGTTTTTGATTATTCCCTGCTGATAGAGCGTTTTTAAATAATCCTGGGTGCCATCGCTACTGTTGTTGTCGACTACGGTTAATACATAAGGGAACCCGGTGCAATCGATGATGCTTTGCACCGCCTGACGGGTAAATTCCAAGCGGTTATATGTCACCATGGAGATATTGACATATTGATTGGGTTGGAGCGAGTTCCTGAAAAAATTAACTTGTTTATTAATACGACCGGAAAAAGTCGAAAAACTTGTACGATAACGTTCAAGCACCCGTTTGGTCTCAATAAGACTTAAATCCACATCCCGATTCACAATTCCGGTGGGATTGTGATAATACAAACCGAGAAACTCAGGGATGTGCAACATTGGATATTTCAGAGCAATGCGACACCAAAACTCGTAGTCGCCCGCCGATTTAAATGACTCGTCAAAATACCCGAGCTCGTCATGTACTGATTTACGCCATACCGGTTGAGGCCCCATATAGCATTCAATTTGCATGATGTCTTTATGATAATCCGGCATACGAACATATCCGGAACGAATATGATCGCGGAAATCTTGATTTGGATGATTGGTGACAAAATAGTCGCCGTAGACCAATGCAAGGTCCGGCCGACTTTCCAGCATGTTCACCATCACTTCCAAAGCATCGGGTCGCAAACGATCATCGGCATTGGCATTGGTAAGATACTTGCCCCGGCTCATTTTGACGCCCCGGTTCCATGCCTGATAGATGCCTTCCCTCTGCTCGGTTCGCAGATACCTGATGTTTGGATGATGCAGCATAAATTCTTTGACGATTTCCCCTTCACGCCCCGGCGAACAGCTGTCGATGACAATGATCTCGACACGCTCGCCTAAAGTCTGGTCCAACAAATCCCGCAAGCGCCCGGCAATAAACTTATCGCAATCGTATGTGGAAATAATGGCGGAAATCACATAGTCGGTATTCGACTCCGAAGGTATATTGGAGATTTGTTGTAATTCTTCTGCCCGTATCACCCCTTCCGTTTGCTTTTTTTGCTGCATTACCGGAGTCTGGATCTGCGTAATATCCTCCGGGACACTGGCTAACCGACGGGTGCGTTCGGTTTTCGATAGCAAAAACAACGGACGTAGCTTGCCCTCGCTATAACCGAGAAATTTGTATTCCAATCCGAAACTGTCGAATAACCAATCGTAGTATTCCACCGTATCGATTTTCGGCGCGGCATGGCCTTCGAAGAAAATACCTTTGCGTGCCTTGTCGATAATGTACTGAAACAAACGGTCGCGTTGGATTAATTCCTTCGTCCGATAAACTGAGAAGAAAAATGTGTAATCCACTTGGCCCAGACAAACTTGATCGATTTGCCGATCGAAGTTCGGATGATTGAAATCCACATTGAAGTAATGCAGATTGGCAAACCCGCTCAGCTTCCGAATTTTTTCCGCCGCTTCGTAAGTCGCCCTGAAACCCTCCATGCCCCAAACTTCGGCAGCGCCCGACTGCACCGCTCGAATGCATGCTTGTCCTAGGTTGCAACCGAAATCCATCACAGTTTGGTCGCGCAGCATTGACATATCCATCAACGCAAACCGCCGCAACGTGCGCTCGCCTTGCAGGCCGGCCATAGGGATGGACTGATAAGAGCTAAACCATCCGATGTCACTCACTTGCTGTTTCAAACTTTCGACCAGTTCGCTTTTCAGCAAACGGCGGTATTCTTCTTCATGCAGCAGCAGCCAAATCTCGACTTCGCGGCAATGTGCCAATGCACCGGCAACCATTCGCCGCGCACCGTCGATCATGTAAATCGACGAGGGTTCGGTACGCCCGCCCAACGAATTCAACACATTGCCGGAGACGTACAAAGGCCGTCCGAGAGAACGACCTTCTTTCAGCAATCGGGCATAGTTAACGATGCACTGTTCCCTCTGAGCACCTTCGCTGCTAAGAAATTCCGGCGCGATATCCGCCAAACCGTTGGGCCGTTCTTTGTCGAACGTATTGCCTGTACGAACGTTACTAATCTCCGACCGCAGCGGCAAAACGACACATTGACGCCAAATCGCATCATCCCACTTCATGCCTGCGCCCAATTTGTTACGCAGAATGTGCTCAAGTATCGCCTTTGAAGCGTCAAGACCGACACCGATTCCGTCGATTTCATAAGCATGCAATGCCTGATAAGAAGACAATGTCGCGCCGCAAACGGATAAGGGTTTCACATCGATATAGCGCTCGGTGTTGCCCGCGGGCGGCTGATGATAATTTTTCAGCAGACGTTCATCGATCGCACTATAGGTTGTTTCACCGATAACAGTTTCTTTAAAAGTGTGACTATCGCCGGACTCGACAGCTTCCAACAGAAGGCTGTGTGCAGTGCTTTCTCCATACTGCGCCACGGATGGAATCGTCCGATCTCTATTTCCACCACTGGGCAAGGCAACATCCACTCCCTCCTGTAATTCTCGCCTTATTGCTTCGGCTGCGTCGTGCTCGAAGTGATGACCGAACAAAACAGTAAATTCATTCACAAAAGCGTCGAACTGAGTCAGTAAACCGAATTTTTGAGCTGTTATGAATCCTTTCGCAACCAACTGCGTGCGAAGCACTTCGTCGGAAGCGAGACGCAAAATGGCTAACGCTATGGCTTGAGGATTCTTCGGTTCAATCATCAAACAGTTTTCGCCGTCCCGTGCAATTCCATCTAACCCTTGATTATCTCCCTGAATCACGGGTAAA
>JBNLEI010000242.1:0-1858 GCA_050304855.1 Methylococcaceae bacterium | reverse complement strand
AACCGATTATCCGCAACAGGACATTACCTGGCAACGATTCGTGCCCAGCGGGCCGCAGGCTTTTTTGCCGTTGACCGGCCATTACGGTTCGATCGTCTGGTACAACTCGCCCGACGAAGTCAGGCGGTTGAAAAAACTCCCAAAAGAAAGCTTGATTGCCGAACTGACTGCAGCGTTCCCCGACTGTTTGGGCAAGGTAAACCGGGTGTTAGGTACGGCCAGTTTCCCTCTGAAAAGACAGCATGCGCAAAACTACGTCAAACAAGGCGCCGTTTTGGTCGGCGATGCGGCGCACATGATTAATCCTTTGGCCGGCCAGGGCGTCAATATCGGTTTTCTGGATGCGGCGGCCTTGGTCGAAGTGCTGTCCGAAGCGACGCGCAAAGGCGAGGATATTGCCGATATTGTTGTGCTCAGACGCTATGAGTCGATGAGGCGCAACGACAATCTTAGAATGATGACCGTGATGGATTTGTTTTATCGTTTTTTCAGCAACGATGTGTTGCCGGTCAAGTTTTTCAGAAACCTCGGATTAGGCTTGGCGGAGCGAGTCAAACCCGCGAAAAACAAGGTCATGCGCATGGCGATGGGGCTGGAGGGAAATCTTCCCAAACTGGCGCGCGGCGAAGGCTCGAATTGACGCATACTTGATAATGCGAGCCAATTTGTCGACGGCTTAGTTTGTAATTTGTTGCGCCATGCGTTTTTCCGCTCCCCGTGCGGCAAAACGTGAGCCATTATAGTGTTTCTCCCATCTGCCGATTATAAGATTGGACACCATTCGTTCGCCGATGGTTATATCGGGTTTTTGAGTTTTTCGATTGATTGGGGTTGAAAAACCTTTCCGGCAATTTTTCGTACAAAATCTATGGATGAATGTCGCCGGGTTTTCCAGAGGAGGAGCAGGATTCCGGGCACGGTAAGTGAAAGATCGTCAGGAATCGTTAAGTCTGGCGAAGTAAAATAGGGCGGTTTGGCGAAAGAAGTTTCTTTAACAAGTGTCGATAACGTTCTATTTAATCTGGAATAGATAGAAAAATAGTCTACCTTTGTATAGTGTGATCTTTTGTTAGGTTGGGCATGGAAAAAAGAATTTATCCTCGAGTGGAAGCGAAATTATCCGCTGTGATAGGCAATGAAGACGGAATTAGACTGAGGGTGAGGACGTCGGATGCATCCAGCGAAGGATTATGCGTTGAATGCAATACCGCGGAACGGAATTTGGTGACCCCCGGCGGAAATTTCGTGCGCGACGGCAAGCCTGTGGAATTGTTTGTCTGGCTTGATCTGCCCGACGAAAAAGGAGGCACGGCAAAAATCGAGGCGCGTTGCCATGTTGCTTTTTCCCGCCGCGTGGCCAATGACAAGTGCAAAATCGGCATGCGTTACACGGCGTTGGATAAAAATCATTACGATCGGTTGATACGCTTCATAGAGTCGTCTCTTTCCGCCAATGACGGTCCACGGTGCGTCAGCCTGTGAATTAAAAATATTCGTCGTTTTCCTGGCTATTGGATTAGATCACCGAAATCCCGTTATCGATCCGTTGCCGTCAGATAAGATTTAATTTGCGATGAAAGCATAAGTCTAAAAGACCGTCATTCAAAATGTCAGTGCGATAAGCTTGCGGAATCGCACATTTCTAAGTCTGTATTCCTCCTGTTGCGCTATTCCTAATCGGAGATTGTATTATCCGGTTTCATTAACAGCGTTCCGATAGAATGGCATGGTACTTATGTCCCATGACACAATATACATCGCCTGCTTAACAACGTTGACGAATTTGTGCTTGACACCTTTCAAGTAGTGGCTATGATCGGTTGCATACTAAATACGCAGGTAGATTTGCCTGCTATTC
>JBNLEI010000241.1:0-14113 GCA_050304855.1 Methylococcaceae bacterium | reverse complement strand
GCACCCGTCCCTGTCCATAACATTTACGGCACGGGTCTTTAATCTGCTTGCCGGAACCCCGACAAGTCGGACAGGTTTGTTGCACGGAAAAAAATCCCTGCTGCATCCTGACTTGGCCTTGACCATGACAAGTTGAACAAGTCACCGGACTGGAACCTTTCTGCGCTCCGCTTCCGTTACATTCGCTGCAAACCACCAGTACAGGCACTTTAACGGTAGCTTCAGTACCGCCGACCGCCTCTTCCAGCGTCAGTTCCAGGTTATAGCGCAAATCGGCGCCGCGCTGCACGCTACTGCGCTGACGACCTCCTCCACCACCAAAAATATCGCCGAATACATCACCGAAAATATCGCTGAAACTCTCGGCTCCGCCAAAACCGCCGAAACCCTGTCCCGCGCCCATCGAAGGATCGACGCCGGCATGACCGAACTGATCATAAGCCGAACGTTTCTTCGGGTCAGACAAAACCTCGTAAGCTTCTTTGATTTCCTTGAATTTCTTTTCGGCCTGCTCCGGATTATCCTTGTTCCTGTCGGGGTGGTATTTCATCGCCATTCGCCGATAGCTCTTCTTGATTTCGGCATCGCTGGCATTCTTGTCAACACCCAACAGCTTGTAAAAATCTTCTTTTGCCATAACCTAAATAACCGCCGGCTAAAACCGGCGGTTTTTTGATACCCTGTATAAAGGAAAGAAAAGGGGCTATCTTATCAGCCCCTGCTTATAGTCAGTTATTTTTTATCGTCATCTTTGACTTCTTCGAATTCCGCATCGACGACACCGTCATCAGTTGCGGATTCCTGAGCACCCTGTCCGGTATCCGCACCCGATTGTCCAGCGCCCTCACCGGCCCCTTTCTGAGCATAGACACGTTCGGCCAATTTACCGGATAACTCAGTTAATGCCGTCGTTTTTTCTTCAATGGCGGTCTTATCGTTACCTTTTACAGCTTCTTTCAAGTCGTTGATCGCATTTTCGATCGACGATTTTTCATCGGCGGAAACTTGGTCACCCAATTCGTCAAGTGATTTCTCCGTCGCGTGAATCATACCTTCGGCGGTATTACGGGCTGCCACCAACTCCTTCACTTTTTTATCTTCGTCCGCATGCGCCTCGGCATCTTTGATCATACGTTCGACTTCTTCATCGGACAGACCGCTTGATGCTTTGATCACGATCGATTGATGTTTGCCGGTCGCTTTGTCTTTCGCCGAAACATTCAAAATGCCGTTAGCGTCGATATCGAACGACACTTCGATTTGTGGAATACCGCGCGGTGCCGGAGGAATATCCGTCAAATCGAAACGACCCAACGATTTGTTACCGGCCGCAACTTCCCGTTCACCTTGTAATACATGCACGGTAACAGCAGTCTGATTGTCTTCAGCAGTCGAGAACACCTGCGACGCATTGGTCGGAATCGTGGTGTTTTTCTCGATCAGCTTAGTCATTACGCCGCCCATGGTTTCGATACCCAACGACAACGGCGTAACATCCAACAGCAATACATCTTTAACGTCGCCGCCCAATACACCGGCCTGAATCGCAGCACCCAGCGCTACAGCCTCATCAGGGTTAACATCTTTACGCGGCTCTTTGCCAAACAGGTCTTTGACAAACTGCTGAACTTTAGGCATACGCGTCTGACCACCGACCAGAATCACGTCATTGATTTGCGACGTGGACAAACCGGCGTCTTTCAGCGCTTGTTCGCAAGGATGCTTGGTTTTCTCGATCAAATCTTCGACCAATGCCTCTAATTTCGCTCGAGTCAGCTTAACATTCAAATGCTTCGGACCGGTTGCATCGGCAGTCACATAAGGCAGATTAACATCGGTTTGCGTGGAAGAGGACAGCTCGATTTTTGCTTTTTCCGCAGCTTCTTTCAATCGCTGCAACGCCAACGGATCGTTATGCAAGTCGATTCCGTTGTCTTTTTTGAATTCCTCGGCCAGATAGTCGATGATTCTTAAATCGAAATCCTCACCGCCGAGGAAGGTATCGCCATTGGTCGCCAATACTTCAAACTGATGCTCACCTTCGACTTCGGCAATCTCGATGATGGAAATATCGAAAGTACCGCCACCCAAATCATAAACCGCAATCGTAGTATCGCCTTTCGGTTTGTCCATACCGAAGGCCAGCGCAGCAGCTGTCGGCTCGTTGATAATACGTTTGACTTCGAGACCTGCGATCCGGCCGGCGTCTTTGGTCGCTTGGCGTTGTGAGTCGTTAAAATAAGCCGGTACGGTAATCACCGCTTCTTTAACTTCTTCGCCCAAGAATGCTTCCGCATCCTTTTTCAACTTCATTAACACGCGGGATGAAACTTCTGGCGGCGCCATCTTTTTACCATGGCATTCAACCCAGGCATCGCCATTTTCCGCTTGAACGAGTTTATAGGGCACCATTTTGATATCTTTTTGTACCGCGTCGTCTTTGTAACGACGCCCGATCAGACGCTTGATCGCAAATAAGGTATTTTCGGGATTGGTTACCGCCTGACGCTTGGCCGATTGGCCCACAAGCACTTCATCGTCATTAGTAAAGGCAATAATGGAAGGCGTGGTGCGTGCCCCTTCGCTGTTTTCGATGACTCGCGCCGTCCCGTGCTCAAGAATGGCAACACAGGAATTTGTGGTGCCTAAATCAATTCCAATTATTTTACCCATTGAATTCTCCAGACTTGATAATTTATTTTAAGAAAAAGTTAATACGGATATGCGGTTTGTTACGTTAATTTCAAGCCTGCTCGTCAATTTTCGCCGAATCATCGGCCGGCTTGTCTTCTGCCTTGGCGACAACCACCATGGCCGGACGGATTAAGCGGCCATTCAATAAATATCCTTTTTGAAAAACGTTCAAAACTGTATTCGGCTCTGCTTCGGCCGACGGCATCATGCTCATAGCCTGATGTTTTTCAGGATCGAACGGTTGGCCAACCGGATCGATGACTTCGATATTGAATTTTGCAAACACTGACTCCAATTGCTTCATAGTTAATTCACTGCCTTCCCTGAACTTGACTACTTCGGGACTATCGCCGGTTGCCGCCTGTATACCGAGTTCCAAACTGTCGATAACGCTGAGCAATTCCTTAGCGAACTTTTCCAAAGCAAATTTATGCGCGTTCTCCAGATCGATCCGCGTTCTGCGTTTCAAATTTTCCATTTCCGCCTGGGCACGAACAGCTTTGTCCCAGTTTTCTTCGGCTTTCCTTTCTGCCGCCGCCAATCGCTTTTTTAATTCCTCAACACTTTCCTCTGGTTGCTCGGGCTGATCTTCTGCCGCCACCGCTTCGGCATTTTCACCTTCGGCACTCGTTTTATCGGCTTGCTCAAGAACTTCCTCGATCAGCTCACTGTCTGATTGAATTTCAGGATTTCCCTGCTCTTTACTCATTTGTGACTCCCGGATATTAAGTTTTTCTAAGACGATAGATAAAATGGGGGCTATGATTTCGGATTCAAGGCCGCGCTCAACAATTTTGCGGTCATGTCGACAAAAGGAATCACCTTTTCATAAGCCATGCGTGTCGGTCCAATCACACCCAATACGCCGACTACTTCGTCGTTAACCGTATAGGATGACGTTACCACGCTGCAATGATCGAAAGCTTGATAGCCGGATTCTTCGCCGATAAAAATCTGTACGCCATCCGCCGCTTGGCATTTGTCCAGCAAATGGATAACACTACGTTTCTGATTAAAAGCGTCAAATAATTGCTTGAGTCGTTCCATATTCGATAATTCGGAGAATCCCATTAAATTGGTCTGGCCGCTTAAGACATAATCGTCCAACGGTTTATGATCGAACGCCTGCTGCGCGATATTGACCGCATCGATCATTCCCTGATTCACCCTTTTCCGGTCTTGCTCCAGCTCCTTAAGCAGCGCCTCCCTGACTGCCGAAATACTCCGCCCGGAATAAATCGAATTCAGATAATTGGAAGCCTGTTGAAGCTCGGCAGAGGAAAATTCCTTATCGGTATGAATGATTTGATTATGAACTTGCTGATCACTGGTTACTAAAACAACCAGTACCCGATTTCTAGATAACGATAAAAACTCAATATGCCGAAGACTGCCAATCTCGCGGCGAGGCAAAGTTACGATTCCAGCCATTTGTGTGACATCTGACAACAACCTTGAAGCCTTTTCCAATAATACGGCAGCATCACCTTCGCGGTTCTCCAACCCTTCTGACACATAATCCAGCAGCTGAGATTCCAACGGTCTGACCGTTAACAAAGAATCCACAAACAGACGATAACCACGGACGGTAGGCACCCGTCCGGCAGACGTATGCGGCGAATGGACCAAGCCCATATCCTCAAGATCAGCCATCACATTGCGGATTGTCGCCGGACTGAGCTTTAAATCCGAATCCTTGGATAACACCCGCGAACCGACAGGCTGGCCGTCCTGAATATAACGCTCGACCAGAATTTTTAATAAATGAAGAGATCTATCGTTTAAGTCCTGACTATGTTTCACGCTGGCACCTAAGTTTTTATTATTAGCACTCTCCTATCAAGAGTGCTAATAATAAAAATTATCAGCAACTTAAAATCTTGTCAACAAAACGTCTCCCGCTATATTCTGCACCCGATCTCATTCTTCGCTAAAAAAAATATCCCCGTAACGACTTTCTGCCTCGGCACCGGAATTATCGGTATCGGTCATCACAGCAATTGCGTCGACGAAACGGATCCGTTCGCCGAATATTTTCTGAAGATCTTGTTGAACATTTCGCCGTTCCCGGTACCAAACTTTTTCGCGGTCTTTTCGGTCGCGTAACGCTATCATCATCACGTTATCGCCTGCAAAAGCGTTGGCCCAGGTTGCTCCTTTTTCTTGATTACCGGACCATACATAATTCAAAGCCCGGGTTTTCCAAAACGCCCACCCGCCGCTGATCACGACGTAAATCCTAGCTGCATAATCGTCCCCCGATTTATTCCGTTCGTCCAATTTCGGCAAGCGTTTGTCGATACGCCAACTCCAATTTAGAAAAGGGGTCTTGTCGAGATCGATCCGTTGCTTCTTATACCAACCAGAAGCCGCCTGATGACTTTTCGCCAATAATACTCGATCACCTTCCTCTTCGATCAAACGATAGTCGCTCGAAGCGTTAAATTGCTTGTTTTCCCATCCCGACAAATCGCCTTGCGAGAAACGCCCGACCCAGATTTTTTCTCCAGCCTCTGACGCGCAAACGAAAACTAGCAACAATCCGAGAACATAAAATTTCACTCACTTTCCCCATTTTGTGAATAATCCGAAAGCCAGACAAAGAATATAACGATTTTTTTTGTATAATCCATTATCGAACCATTCTTAACGGCAAACAATGCAACAGCACCCATTTCAGACAATCGGCATTATCGGAAAACCCAGCGACCCCAGTATTACTGAAACCTTAAAAACACTTTGTCGCTTTCTCCTCGATAGAAATTACACTTTATATATAGACGATAAAACCGCCGATTTCGTTGCAGGCGCCAAAATTCCACGCTGCTCTCCCACTCTCATCGGCCGATACTGCGACGTAGTGATCGCGGTAGGCGGAGACGGAACATTCCTGGCCGCAGCCAGAGCAATTGCGGCCGACGGCATTCCGCTGATCGGGGTCAATCTCGGGCGACTGGGTTTTCTGGTCGACATTTCTCCCGAAGATTTGTCCGGCAAACTTGAACCGATACTACAGGGAAATTACAAGGAAGAGGAACGTTTTCTACTACGTGCCAAGATCATTCGCGACGGTGAAGTGATCCATCAACAAACTGCGGTCAACGAAGTGGTCGTGCATCGTTGGGTCACGCCCAGTATGATTGAAATCATCACGACCATCGATGGCGTCTATCTGAATTCCCAACGTTCCGACGGCCTGATCGTCGCCACGCCGACCGGCTCAACCGCGTATTCCCTTTCGGCCGGCGGCCCTATTCTCCACCCGTCCTTAAAAGCACTGGTATTGGTTCCACTGAATCCACATACCTTATCCAATCGGCCGTTGGTGATCGACGATGATTCGGAAATTGAAATCCGTTTCAGTCAGACCAAGCAGATCAATGCACTGGTCACTTGCGACCATCTGGAAATTCCTAAAGTATTAATCAGCGATAAAATTTTGATTAAAAAAGAAACGAAACCGATTAAAATTCTGCACCCTGAAGACCATGATTTCTTCCATATTCTCAGGGGTAAACTCAACTGGAGCAGCGGTTACCATATCTAATCATTATGTTACTGAATATCAATATTAGCGATTTGGCGGTAGTCGACAAACTGGATCTTGACCTTGAGTCCGGCATGTCCGTGCTAACCGGGGAAACCGGCGCCGGAAAATCCATTTTGTTGACAGCGTTAGGACTGGCATTGGGCGATCGCGCCGATTCCAGCTATATTCGCCCCAATTGTCCCCGCGCCGAAATCAATATTGAATTCGATCTGAGCGACGCGCCAACTGCAGAAGATTGGTTGGAAGAAAACGAACTGAACGATGGCAAACATTGCCTTATCCGCCGTATTATCGCCCAAGACGGACGTTCCAAGGCTTACATCAATAATCGGCCGGTCACGTTACAGACCTTACAAAACTTAAGTCGTCAGCTCGTCGAAATTCACGGCCAACATGCCCATCTAACGTTGCTCAACGGGGAAGAGCAACGTCGTCTGCTGGATATTTTTGCCGGCAATCATGCGTCACTGGAAGAACTCAACGACGTTTATCAACACTGGAGGCAAGATAATCGGGAACTCCACGAACTGATTCAGGCCAATACCGACCAAAACGAAAGACAGGAGCTGTTAAGTTACCAGTTGAAGGAATTGCAGCAACTCGATCTGGAGAATTTCGATTATCCGGCACTCTCGGACGAACACAATACCCTGGCGAACCTCGGACAAATACTTACCATCGGCCAACAGCAGTTGGATGTACTTTATGAAAATGAACAGCAATCAATCGATCAGATGCTGGGACACAGTATTCATGCGTTAACCGATCTGAGCCGCTATTCGTCCGACCTGAATGAAATCGCGGAACTATTGAATGCGGCGCAAATTCAGGTTGGAGAAGCCAGTCAGCAATTACGCCGCTATCTGGATAGCCAGGAAGCCGATCCGCATCGATTAAACTGGCTAGACGAACAAATCGGGATTATTCATAACTTGAGTCGCAAACACCAGTGCGAACCGAAAAAACTGCCCCAGATCGCTCAACAAATCGAACAAAGTCTGGACAATATTAGCCATAGCGGCGAGCGCATCGAACAACTTCGGGAAAGCTGCGAACGGCTTTTGCAAGACTATAATAGATTGGCGGCAAAACTGAGCAAGCGGCGCCAACAATACGCCGAAAAACTGTCGGTAAGAATTTCCGCCATGATCCGCGAACTGGGCATGCCCCATGGCCAATTTATTGTCGAAGTTAAACCATCGGAAAACACCAAACCATCGCCCAACGGGTACGACTACATCGAATTTCTGGTCAGTGCGAATCCCGGCTTGCCGCCGAAATCTCTGGCCAAAGTCGCCTCGGGCGGAGAATTGTCGCGTATCAGCCTGGCAATCCAGGTCACGACCAGTACCGATAAAACCACTCCGACCATGATTTTCGATGAAGTGGATTCAGGCATCGGTGGAGGCACAGCCGAAATCGTCGGACAAAAAATGCGCTCTCTCAGCCATAACCGTCAAGTCATGTGCGTCACTCACCTACCCCAAGTTGCAGCGCAGGCGCATCATCACTTATTTGTCGCCAAAAATAACAGTAAAAACATGACCTCGTCGACCGTCAAAGCGCTAACCCGCGACGAACGTATTACCGAAATCGCCCGTATGCTGGGCGGCGTCAATTTAACTGAAAACACTCTAGCCCACGCTACCGAAATGCTTAATTTAGGAGATACCCAAGAATGATTCGTTTTCCAGCCGAATGGGAGACCCAATCCGCCGTCATCATCGCCTGGCCTCACGCCAGCGGCGATTTTACCGACTTGGAAGCGGTTGAAAGTGCCTATCGATTTATCGCTACCACCATCAGCCGTTTCCAACCGCTGCTGATCCTCTGCAAAGAAGATGATCACCAAAACCATATTGCCTCATTGCTACCCGACAGCCAACCCATTTTCTTTATCCGCGCCGACTATAACGATATCTGGTTGCGGGATACGGTATTTCTTTCGATCGAAGAAAACGAAAAACCCAAATTACTCAACTTTCGTTTCAATGGTTGGGGCAACAAATATGAGCATGCGGCCGACGATGCTCTGAACGGTAATCTTTTGCAAAGCAAATACTTCTGCGGATTAAGTTCGGTCGATGTGGATTTCGTTCTCGAAGGCGGCAGTATTGAATCGGACGGAAAAGGCACGTTAATGACAACCGTCAATTGCCTGCTCAACCCGAACAGAAACCCGGATCTAAATCAACATGCGATATCCAGACAATTGGAAAAACGGCTCGGCGCGGATCGTATTTTGTGGCTTGAACAAAGTAATTTAGCAGGCGACGATACCGATGCGCATATTGACACATTGGCTCGTTTCTGCAGTGAAAAGGTTATTGCGTACACCGCTTGCACCGACCCGGACGATGATCACTATGCCACCCTGAAGCGTATGGAAGAGCAATTACTTGCGTTCAAAACCCCAGTCGGCGAAGCGTACCGGTTAGTCGCCTTGCCACTTCCCAAAGCCATTTATGATGACGAGGGCCGACGCCTACCCGGCAATTACGCCAATTTCCTGATCATTAACGAGGCCGTCATGGTGCCGGTTTACGATGACCCGATGGACCAAGTTGCCTTAGATAAGCTGGCGGACTGTTTTCCTGATCGAGAGATCATTCCGACGCCTTGCCGTCCGTTGATTCATCAATACGGAAGTTTGCACTGCATGACTATGCAATTTCCAGCAACCGTGGATTTAAAATTATGACCAAATCGTTGATTGTCAGTGCCGTTCAGCAACCCTGCGGATTGGATCGACAATCCAATCTTGACTACTCCCTTAAACAGATAGAACAAGCAGCCGCTAAAAACGCCGATTTGGTGGTATTGCCGGAATTGCATTTGGATCCGTATTTTTGCCAAACCGAAGATACAGAGATCTTCAAACTCGCTCAACCGATTCCCGGTCCGACTACGGAACTATTAAGCGAAGCCGCCGATAAAAATAATGTAGTCATCGTATCGACTATATTCGAACAACGCGCTCCCGGGCTTTATCACAATACGGCCGTTATATTCGAAAAAGACGGCAGTATCGCCGGTAAATACCGTAAAATGCATATTCCCGACGATCCGGGTTATTACGAGAAATTTTATTTCACCCCGGGAGATTTGGGATTTAAGCCGATTAATACTTCCGTCGGCAAATTAGGTATATTAATCTGCTGGGATCAATGGTATCCGGAAGCGGCTCGATTAATGGCCCTGGCTGGCGCGGAAATATTAATTTATCCAACTGCGATCGGCTGGGACCCCAATGATCATGAGGATGAAAAAGAAAGGCAGAGAAACGCTTGGATAACCGTTCAACGAGGTCATGCTGTCGCCAACGGATTACCGATTATCTCCTGTAATAGAATCGGTTTTGAAGCCTCGCCTGATAATACCGGCGGTATTCAATTTTGGGGCAATAGTTTTATCGCCGGACCTCAAGGTGAAATACTAGCCGCTGCCGATCATCAGGAAGACACTTTATTGATTCATAAACTCGATATGGAAAGAAGTATGCAGGTAAGAAATATCTGGCCCTTTCTTCGCGACCGTAGAATCGATGAATTTACCGACTTAACCAAGCGTTTTATCGATTAAACGAGCAGATATTTCCTAATCTACATCCGTTTAATATTTAAAGATATTAAGCGGCATTACTCGAGAATGTAAAAAGGCAGGATATCCCTGCCTTTTTCATTTTACTTGTCAATCAAGAACTCGGACTTATCCCTTCCCGAGTTAATCAAAGCCTGCATCCACTTTGGCGCAACCCCTCTCCCTGTCCAGGTTTGTGACGGATTATCGGGGTTTCTGTATTTAGCCGCCACCTTGCTGCCTTTACGCGAAGAAGTAACGCTTTCCTCTCGTATTTCCACAACCACACCAATAGAATCGGCCAAGTCTTTAATTTGTGCAATGACTTCTTTCCGCTTACGGGTTTGCTTCTCTTTCAACGCCTTTTCAGCGTTTTGGATAACCACCTGCAGCTCAGTCTCGGAAAGATTCATATATTCTGTCATATTTGCCCTCTAATTAATTAAAAATACCAAAAAATTATAGCATTAACTTTTGTATTAATAAAAACTAAATAAGCTCTGAATCTAAATAACGTTAAAAGCCATTACACTTAATATATTGCCCTCTTCATCCGTCAGTTTTACAACCCAATGTCCTTTTTTCGAATAAGAAATCAATTTACTGGTCGAAGCTCTCCAGCGATTGCCCAATATATTTATTTTTCTTTTAAATACCAGTTTATCATTACGATACCAATGGTGAAATAACACCTCACCTTTCATTTTCTTTATTTCGGTAAAAAAATAAACACTGATCGCTTTATTTTTATCGGCAGTAATCGGGGAAGATATTTCTCCGACAGGTTCTTTATTCACTAAAGCATGGGTCAATACGGCTCTGGAAATTCTCGGATCGAATATAGATTTTTCAGAAGTGTTTTCTTTCTCGAGTTGATCGAATTCAGCTCCGGTTTGTTCAACCGACTGAATGACTGTTTCATCTGAAACTTTGGTTTCAGTTTCATCAATTCTATCGATTTTATTTGTGATCGCCGATTGTTGAATATCATCCTCAATTTTAGTCGGCTTAGTTTCCTGTTGAATAACTGCAGTTTGATTCGTCTTGTCTACAGAATCGTCACCACTCATAAATAAATAGATCAATCCTGAGACTGCTACTAACACTAATACGCTCGCGACTACAATTCTTCCGAAATGCCATTCCGTCACCAATTTTGTTGATGTCTCAGGTTTATTCCCTTGCTCATTATCATAATTAATTTTGATTACGACTTTATTCTTTGCCATTTTAATTCCTATCGGACTCACTTTTTTGTTCCGCTCCGTCAATTTTCTTCATAGAGCGATTTTTCCATATTATGCGATGATTTGACTTGGTAATATATCATTTTAGCCCTAAGATATTGCTTAATAGTCTGTTAAAGACGAGACCCGATGCATTGGTCTCGAGCAAACCTTCCCTCTAGGGATGTGAGCTCCGTCATTCATTCAACAGATTATACGAATTGCCTGAAAAACTGGAACTTCATATGAGCAACCTGCTGAAACTGTTTCGTGACTCGTCTGCGCTTTACGGCAATAACGCCGTTTATATCGAAGATTTATACGAGCAATATCTGGAGAACCCGGACTCGGTTCCGGAAAGCTGGCGCAAGAAATTCAACACGATACACGGCAAAGCGACGACTGACATCCCGCATAGCCCGATAGTTGAGCGCTTCGAACAACTAGCCATCAGCGCTCCAGGAAGGCTCGCCAAGCTGCAGGGATTTACCGAAGAAAGCGTTAAAAAACAATCCGCCGTGGCCCGACTCATCAACCATTATCGAGTCAGAGGCCACCAAATCGCCGACAACAATCCACTGGGCAAAAACGAACAAATTCCGGCAGACCTGGAACCGGCCTACTACGGCTTGGCCGAACCGGATATGGATACCTTGTTCGATACCGGCACGCTATTCGGCGTTGATCGGCTACCGTTGAGAGAAATTATCAACACGCTGAAAGAAATTTACTGTGGCAGTATCGGCACAGAATACATGCATATTGTCGATACTGAATCCAAACGCTGGATTAAGAACAAACTGGAAAGCACTAAACCGGGTCTTACCGACGATCCTGCCAAGCAGAAATGGATTCTCAAATTGCTGACCTCCGCGGAAGGTATTGAAAAACATTTGCATCGTAAATATGTCGGACAAAAACGTTTTTCTCTGGAAGGCGGCGAGAGCCTGATTCCGATTCTCGATGAATTGATTCAGAGCGCTGGAAAAAAGGAAGCAAGAGAACTGGTCATCGGCATGGCTCATCGGGGCCGCCTTAACGTTCTGGTCAACATTCTCGGTAAAAGCCCGGCCGCACTGTTCGGCGAATTTGAAGGCACCCATGTTTCCTCCCCCGGCGTTTTGACGGGGGATGTAAAATATCATATGGGTTTTTCGTCCAATCTAGCCACTCCCGGCGGGCCAATTCACGTTACACTTGCCTTCAACCCGTCCCATCTTGAAATCATCAATCCGGTTGTGGAAGGTTCGGTCAAGGCCCGACAAGACCGCCGAGGCAAAGGCAGTATCGATACCGTCATCCCGATACTGATTCATGGCGATGCCGCCTTCGCTGGTCAAGGCATCGTTATGGAAACGCTTAACATGTCTGAAACCCGGGCTTTCTCCACCGGCGGTACAGTACACATCGTTATCAACAATCAGATCGGATTTACCACCAGTAATCCTTTCGACGCCCGTTCAACGTTGTATTGTACCGATGTCGCCAACATGATTCAGGCTCCGGTATTTCACGTTAACGGAGATGATCCGGAAGCGGTATTATACGTTACCCAATTGGCACTGGATTACCGCAACCACTTTCATAAAGATGTGGTTATCGACTTATTGTGCTATCGCCGCCTGGGGCACAACGAGGCGGACGAACCGGCCGCTACCCAACCCTTGATGTATAAACAAATCAAACATCATCCGACGACCCGACAAATTTATGCACAAAAACTGATCGACAATGGTATCGTCAGCGAAGCCGATACTCACCAAATGGAAGCGGACTACCAACAGATGTTGGATGAAGGGAAAGTTGTCTCCCGCCCCATCCTCAGTAATGAATCTTATTCATACTCCCGGCAATGGGATCTCTTTCTACACACTTCCTGGGACAGCCCTTCCGATACCCGGATAGCCTTGGAACGTATCCGTTTTTGTAATGATAGAATGCAATGCCTTCCGACCGGATTCGAGCTGCATCCCAGAGTCGCCAAAGTCATGGAAAACCGCAATAAAATGGCGGCCGGCGCTCTACCCTTGGACTGGGGCTTCGCGGAAAACATGGCATACGCGACATTACTATTGGAAAATTATGAAATCCGCCTCACCGGCCAGGATATCGGTCGGGGCACTTTTTCTCATCGCCATGCCATTCTGTACAATCAAATTAACGGCGAACCTTATATTCCGCTCCAGCATCTGGACAAAAACCAAGCCAGACCGCAGATTTTCGATTCGCTACTGTCGGAAGCCGGGGTCCTCGGTTTCGAATACGGTTACAGTTCGACCGAACCCAACAAACTGGTGATTTGGGAAGCTCAATTCGGCGACTTCGCCAACGGCGCGCAAGTGGTTATCGATCAGTTCATCAGTTCGGGTGAAACCAAATGGGGACGGCTAAGCGGCTTGGTGATGCTGTTACCGCACGGTTTCGAAGGCCAAGGTCCGGAACATTCATCCGCCCGCCTTGAACGTTACCTGCAATTGTGTGCCGACCATAACATACAAGTCTGCTATCCAACCACACCAGGACAAATTTTCCATTTACTTAGGCGTCAATTGATCAGGCAATATCGGAAACCGCTCATTGTCATGAGCCCGAAAAGCTTGCTTCGTCACAAACTGGCAGTCTCGACGCTGGAAGACTTGACTCATGGGCAGTTTTTACCGGTGATCGGCGAACAGGATGACATCAAACCATCTGCTGTGACCCGCCTGGTTTTATGCGCCGGAAAAATTTATTATGATCTATTGGAAGTCCGTCGCCAGGACGAACTGAAACATATTGCCATCATTCGTATCGAACAGCTTTATCCCTTTCCCGATGAAATTTTCAGGAAAGAATTGAATAAATACTCAAACATCGAAAGCATTGTCTGGTGTCAGGAGGAGCCGAAAAACCAAGGCGCTTGGTATCAAAGTAAACATCATTTTTACAATAACCTAGATAAAGACATTACGATTATGTATGCCGGAAGAGCGCCGTCCGCAGCGCCCGCCGTCGGCAACTTTAGAACACATATTCAAGAACAGCGCGCTGTCGTTCATACGGCGTTATACGGACAAACCGAAGG
>JBNLEI010000240.1:0-5930 GCA_050304855.1 Methylococcaceae bacterium | reverse complement strand
GTTTTTGCGCGATCAATTCGCCGGGCAGAACGTAATTAAAGTCGCTTTTTTTCATTAAACGGGTCAATCGGATATATGGCTATGAACAATATTCAGGTATTACCACCCAGGCTTTCAAGATACGGAGTGAATACATCCCTGTAACCTTGATGACAGCGTCCCTGCTGTCACCAATCTTGAAAACCTGGGTGGAAACATCCCATTATTTCTGCTACCTGAAGTCTGTTAATAGCCATTTTTTTAAAATTTCTTTAGACAGATCATTTAATTGATAAAACCATCATCATGAAAATGCACAAATTGCTTTTATTGCTCACCTTGGTCATTTTGTCCGGGTGTTCCTCCGTTTATTACAATACCCTTGAGTCCATCGGAATTCCCAAGCGCGACGTGATGGTTCATCGCGTGGAAAAAGCCAAAGACACACAACAGGAGACAAAGGAGCAATTCAAGTCCGCTCTGGACCAGTTTACCGCATTGACTCATTATGACGGCGGAGACCTGGAATCCGTATACAACAAACTTAACGACGAATATCAGGCCAGCGTGGAAAAGGCAGAAGAGGTCGATAAGCGTATCCGGGATATAGAAGACGTGTCCGAGGCTTTGTTCGAGGAATGGGAGCAGGAATTGAACGAATACAGCAGCGCTTCGCTACGCAGCAGCAGCCAACGTCAATTGAATGCCACTCGCAAGCAGTATCAGCAGTTGATAGCGGCGATGAAGCGCGCGGAAAGCAAGATTGATCCGGTATTGTCCGTATTTAAGGATCAGGTATTGTTTTTGAAACATAATTTGAATGCGCAAGCGATCGCGTCGTTGAAAGGCGAGCTGAATACGGTACAAGCGGACGTTTCGGCCTTGATTTCGGCCATGGAGCAATCGATCGATGAAGCGGATGCCTTTATTCGTACTTTGGAAAAATAACGGATTTAGTGCAAATTAGGCAGATATTTTCTAGGTTTAACACCGAATGGAAGCGTCTTTTTCATTGCCCGGCCAACAAATGTGCGATTTTATTGGCCCGGAAAATTCGATTATTTTTTGCCATCGAAAACGATCAAGCAATACTGCCTCAAAAATCGGCAGTTCGCGATGAAATAGGTCCATTTCAATTTTATTATTCCTATGAACAATATTCAGGTGTTTTCATAGAAACTTTAAAGATTCGGCCCTTGATCACAGCAGCCCTGATAACAACATTCTTGAAAGCCTAGCTGCAAACACACCATTTTCCCCTGAGGATTTGTTGATGACAAAGGCGGGTGATCGGGACGATAATGAACATTGTTCGATTATTGCGAATCGCAAAACAAAAGAAGCAACCAAGCGGGAGCTTTGTAAATATTGCCCGTTTTCGTTCCTTCGTTCTGCAGCAGAAATGATTTTTCGGCAAGCCGACAGAAAAGCTGTTTGTTTTTAACAGTTTATTAGGAATAAAGTCATGGGCGTTTTTACAAAGTTGGATTCCAACACGGCCACTTTACATATTGATGTGTACGGCCGTTTCGATTTCGGACTTCTGCAGCAATTTCGCGAAGCGACTAATCTTTTCGATCAGGGAGTTAAGGTAATCGAGGTGGATTTGTCGAAAACGGAATTTATGGACAGCTCGGCTCTGGGAATGTTGTTGCTGTTACGGGGTATGGCTGGCGATGACAAAAATGCCGTGCGCTTGAAAAATGCCAGACCGGATGTCAGAAAAATTCTAGAAATCGCCAATTTTGATAAACTCTTCCTTTTAAACTGATTGATTGCATTTCGTCTGGCTAGCGCGTGAATGTATCCAAGGCTCGGGTTGGGTCGGGGGCTTTAAATTTAGTCTCGCACGAAAACGTCAAAAGAATTATTTCCCGTAATGTAGGCTAAAATCGATCTCGGCAGCGATTGATAGCGTTCGCCCAATAAAAACGCCAATTTGTTGGCCGGGTGTCGAAAAATCCACGGCGGATGGATTTGGCGCTGTCGGATATTGTTTTGAAGATAAACGGACCGGTGCGAGTTGTCGTCCCGCCGGCGCAGGTTCCTCGTGGCCCGATCATGCCAAGCCAAAGTCGTATTTCCGGGATTTTGATATCTTCCTTGCAACACAATCACAACAATAACAATTCATAATAACCGTTGGTTGAGAATGACTACACGAACCGATTTTTCCAATTTGGCCTTCGTCAGAGATTTTTTTCATCGTTTCCTGCCTAATTCTCAGGCCGTCGCCTTGGCGATCATTCTGGTTGTCGGTTCTCTATTGATTTTCTTCCTGTCCAATTTGCTGATGCCGGTGTTCGCTTCGATCGTTTTGGCCTATCTGCTGGAAGGATTAGTGGAAAAAGCCGAACGCAAAAACGTTCCCCGTTTACCCGCCGTGTACCTGGTGTTTTCCGGTTTCATGGCGTTTTTGGGTTTTATTCTGGTTGTTTTGATGCCGATGGTGTCCGGTCAGGCCGTTCAATTGGTTCAAAGTATTCCGGAAATCGTCAAATCCACGCAAACCGAAATCATGCGCCTGCCGGTCATGTATCCTCAGTTTATTTCCGAAGACCGGATCAGGGAGATAATGTTCGCGATTCAGCAGGAGTTGCTCAAATACGGTCACGAGGTCATTTCCAGTTCGGCCGCTTCGGTGCTGGGAGTCGTAACGGCGATCGTGTATCTGTTCTTGGTGCCGTTGATGGTGTTTTTCTTTCTTAAAGACAAGAAATTATTACTGAGCTGGTTTGTACAGTTTTTGCCCAGGGACCGGCATTTGACGATGCGGGTTTGGCAGGAGGTAGACGAGCAAATCGGCAACTACGTTCGCGGGAAATTTGTCGAGGTCTTAATTCTTTGGGTTGCCAGTTATGTGACTTTTTCCAGCATGGGATTGAATTACGCCATGCTTTTAGCCGTTTTCATGGGTTTGTCGGTCGTGATTCCGTATGTCGGGGCGACGTTGGTGACTTTTCCCGTTCTGGGGGTGGCCTATATCCAATGGGGCGTGACCAGCGACCAGTTTATGTACATTGTGATCGCGTATTCGATCATTCAGGCGATCGACGGCGTCGTTCTCGTTCCATTATTGTTTTCCGAGGCGGTCAATCTGCATCCGATCGCCATCATCGTAGCCATCCTGTTTTTTGGCGGATTGTGGGGGTTCTGGGGGGTATTCTTCGCGATTCCGCTGGCGACTCTGGTCAAAGCGGTTCTCACCGCCTGGCCGCGAATCGACGAAAAGGTTGTGGAAGGGCTTTTTTGAAGCAGTCTTAAAAGCCCTCGCTTAGCTTCTACAATATATCCGAAGCGTAATCCGCCAAACGCGACCGTTCGCCGCGGCGCAGAGTGATGTGAGCGCTGTTTTCCCAGGTTTTGAAACGGTCGACGACATAGGTCAGGCCCGACGTCGTGGCGGTCAGATACGGCGTGTCGATTTGTCCCAAATTGCCGATGCAGATGATTTTGGTGCCTGGGCCGGCCCTCGTGATCAGCGTTTTCAACTGTTTTGGGGTTAGATTTTGCGCCTCGTCCAGAATCAGGTAACGGTTCAGGAAGGTACGTCCGCGCATGAAATTCAGCGAGCGGATCTTAACTCGGTTCATCAATATGTTATGACTGGCCCCCTGTTCCCATTCGGTGTTGCCCGAGCGGCTGCCGAGCAGTTCCAAATTGTCCATGAGGGCGCCCATCCAAGGCGCCATTTTTTCTTCCTCGGAGCCGGGCAGAAAGCCGATATCCTCGCCCACCGGAATCGTTTCCCGCGTCATGATGATTTCCTGGAACAATTTGTGCTCCATCGTCATGCTCAGGCCTGCGGCCAATGCCAACAGGGTTTTTCCGGTACCGGCGGTGCCCAGCATCGTGACGAAATCGATATCGGGATCCAGTAGCACGTTCAGGGCAAAATTTTGTTCGCGGTTCTTGGCGGTGATACCCCATATGTTGTGGTGCTTGCTGCGGTAATCGCGCGCCAGCTCCAGGGTTGCGGTTTCGCCGTCGCATTTTCTGACGATCGCCTCGAAACCGGTATCGTTTTCCATGAAAAGATATTGATTGGGATAGCACTCTGTGACCAGCGGTCCGCTCAAACGATAGAAAGTCCGGCCGTTGTCGAGCCAGGATTCCATTTTCGAGCCGTGCTCTTCCCAGAAGTCGTCGTCCAGCGCCTTGGAGCCGCTGTATAAAAGGTCGATATCGTCCAGCGTCTGATCGCTGTGATAATCCTCCGCGTTCAATTCCAGCGCGGCGGCTTTTATTCGCATGTTGATGTCTTTCGACACCAGAATAACGTTGACGCCCTTGTATTCTTTGGTGAGTGCAAGGACCACCGCGAGGATGGAGTTGTCGGCGATATGGCCGGGCATGCTGTCGGGCAGAAAATTGCCCAATTGTTGCGTTTGGAAATAGAGCCGGCCGTCGAAAGCATTCTCCGAGTTCGGATTGTGTTCGATGCGCGACAGCAACAGTCCGTCGTTGATGGATTCGCGATCGGCGCCGTGGATCAATTCGTCCAGAAATCGGCTGACCTGGCGCACGTTGCGGGAAACGTCGGACAAGCCGCGTTTGGCGCGGTCCAGTTCTTCCAGAACGATCATCGGTATGAAGATGTTGTGTTCCTGGAAGTGAAAAATTGACGTTGGGTCGTGCATGAGGACGTTGGTATCCAACACAAACAGTTTTTTTTCACCTGACGACTGTATATTCATGACGGCTTTCCTTGTTATTTTTGGGAGAGTTCCTCCAACGTTTGCAATACGTCCTCAATATGGGTCTTCACTTTCACCTTGCGCCATTCGTGGCGCAGAACGCCTTGTTCGTCGATCAAGAATGTGCTTCGTTCGATGCCCCTGACTTGCTTGCCGTACATGTTTTTCATTTTGATAACGTCGAAAAGTTGGCATAACTCTTCGTCTTTATCAGAAAGCAGGTCGAACGGAAATTCCTGTTTGCATTTAAAGCCTTCGTGAACTTTGACGCTGTCCCGCGATACGCCAAGGATAACGGCGTTAAAAGCGTTGAATTGCTCGATATGATCTCTGAAATCGCGGCCTTCCTGGGTGCAGCCGGGCGTGTTGTCCTTCGGATAGAAATACATTACGACCTTGCTGCCGCGATAATCGGAAAGTTTAATGGTTTTATCGCCGGTGGCGGCTGCTTCGAAATCGGGTACGGGTTTGTTTAGACTGATTGCGCTCATGACGTTATCGTTTTAAAGGTTCCAAAATAGCATCCACGTTCAGATTATCACAAAAATCAAGAAATTCTTCGCGAAAGGAAAGCAGATGTATGTTGGAGGGGAGTGCGACGATAAATCGGGTCGAAAGAACCGGGCTTTGGCAATATTGAGCCGGGTAGCGGCTTGCGGAAACTTCTTCAATGCCGACGTTACGGGTCAGCAGAAAAGACGTGATGTCCAAAATGACGTCCCGACGGTACATGGAAATGGTTTCCAGCGAGTAAGGAATCGTTTCGTTTGCGTTCTGCCTGCCCTCCGGCCTAAGCGTACTGAATTGCACGTCGAGCCGGGTTTGCATGGCTTCCAGCAGGCCTTCCAGTTTGGCGATGTGGTTCCAATTGCCTTCGATCAGAAAGTAGGCGGCCGAGGCGTCGGCCAATTGGGAGTTTCTTAATTCCACGACATTGCAATTGCAGTTAGTAATTGCCGTCAAAACTTCACCGATATAATGCGGAGTTTTTGTGCTTAAAACAGTAATTGCTAATTGCATATAAGATAATCCATTTATTTCGAAAGAACGGCATAGCCCCGTAAACAAATAACGAAATTTCGCTTAAAGCTTTATTAAATACGGGAAGAAAAATCTGATGTTACATAATGGGCTGTTTTCACTCGTGTTTATCGGGATGAGGGCTATACTGAATGACGTATTAATTATAGACGTGTCATGGAAACGCTTCCGAACCGAAACTCCAACGGAATAAGGATACTTGATTCGATTCAT
>JBNLEI010000239.1:0-7004 GCA_050304855.1 Methylococcaceae bacterium | reverse complement strand
TAGTTCAGAGTTCGAGGGATGTCGCCAAGATATCCGGATTTATTATCGCGTAAATGCAGTCGGACAAAAATGCCGATTGCTTTGAGGTGGCGTTGCAAGCCCATCAGGTCGAACCATTGTCGGAAAGTATCGAGATCGGCGTCAACCAAACCTACGTTCGCAATGCGTCGATAGAAAAACGCCATCCATTGTTCCACTTGAATTTGTGGCCAGCTAATATAGCAGTCGCGGAGCAAGGAGACCAAATCGTAACTAATCGGACCGATGACCGCATCCTGGAAATCGATAACGCCGGGAGAGTTCTGCCCCACTATCATCGGGTTACGCGAGTGAAAGTCACGATGAACACAGACGCGAGGCTGCGATAGCGCCGAATGAATCAGTAGGTCGTCTAGCGCTTGTTTTTCTGTTTCTGGTATTTCTATATCAAGCAGATGACCTAAGAACCATTGATAAAAAATATCCAGTTCGCGTTGTAGCAGCGGGGCATCGTATTCCGGCAATTCCGTTTGACCGACAGTCGTTTGAGTTTGCAGTTTGAACAAGCTATCAAACGCTGTTTGATAAAGTGTATCGGCGGTGTCTGCGTTCAAGCGATCGAGAAAACAAACGGAACCGAAGTCTTCCAACAAAAGAAAACCGTCAATCAAATTTTGCTGATAAATCGCGGGTACATGAATGCCCGATTGACTCAGTATGCCGGCGATTCGGATAAAAGGTTCAGTGTTCTCCTTATCCGGAGGTGCATCCATGACGACATGCTGCCCGGAAGAATGAACTACCCGGAAATAGCGTCTGAAACTGGCGTCGTTGGAAGCGGGGGCGAAACTTTGTATCTCGAGGCAAAGTTTTTTGTTAAGCCAGTCGAGAATGGCCTCAGCCCGGCTATCCGGTGTTGTCGGGTACATTATTTATAAAAAGGTCGGAAAACTAAGGTAGAATACACGATTGCATTTTATTCGATTTCTGACCATTTAAGCCACTAGCCACAAGCTTTTATGCATTTCCGTTTATTTTCTGTTTTTTTTATTTATCTGGTTACTCGACCGGCCTTAGCAGAAAACAATGTTTGGGATTGCGAACAAAACAAGGCGGGGGAGTGGTCCTGCGTTAGCCAAGACCAGGTTAAGCCGCCTATTGCTGAATCGCCGGCGGCGGAGTCACCCGAACCATTAGCTGAAGTTACGCTGCAAGAAACGAAACCAGAGCCAATTTATATTAAGCCGCCACGCACCGTGGATAGGCGTCCGGGTTGGACCTGCAGTGCCAGTGAAGAGGATGAAACATGGAATTGTAGTTTGATTGGAGCCGATCCCAAAGGCCAGGCCAAAGTGGTGGAAGTAGCGGAACGTGACTCTGGTTGGTTCACACCGACCTATGATTTTGCGGAAGAGGAAATTTTTAAAACGCTGCAATCGGATCTTCCTTACGATCCTTGGCAGAACTGCAATGCTCCTTCGGCCGCAAGAATGGCGTATGAGAGTGACAAGGATTTGCGCGAAACGTCGCCGATGGATGTGCATGCCGATTACTCGGAAGTTTTCGATAAGGAAGTGACCAGTTTTTTTGGTAATGTCGACATTAAACGCGCAGACCAACACATTATGGCGGACATGGCGAGTTACAATTCGGTATCCGAAACGATGGATGCGCAGGGACACGTTTTTTACACCGAGGACGAGCTATCTCTTTATAGCGACACGGTTTTGCTGAATCTGGCCACCGACGAAGCTCGTCTGAGAAATGCTTTGTTTATTTCTCCGGCCGGCCCGATCAGAGGAAGCGCCGACGCCGTTTATCGGGACAGCGAAACTTTGTCAAGGTATTCAGAGGCCGCATTTACCAGCTGCCGGCCGGGAAACCAGGATTGGCTTATTCATGCTGAACGCTTAAAAATGAATCGACAGACCGGCCAGGCTTCGGCCAAACATGCTTGGCTGGAGTTTAAGGGCGTGCCGATACTTTATACGCCTTATATCTCTTTCCCGATGGATGACCGCCGTTTATCCGGTTTGTTAAATCCCAGTTGGGGTAGTACCGAAAAAAATGGCTTTGATTTCGAAATTCCTTATTATTGGAATATTGCGCCCAATTACGATGCCATTTTGACTCCGCGCTACATGACCAAGCGGGGCGGAATGTTCCGTACCCAATTCCGATATTTGACGGGAATTTCTGCCGGAGAAGTTGGTCTGGAGTATATGCCTTACGATACTTTGCGCGATGAATCGAGATATTCGGCCAGTTTGCAGACCCGATCCAATTTCGGTTACGGAATTACATCGTATATGGATTTGAATTATGTTTCCGACGACGATTATTTCAACGATTTAAATAATGCCTTGGGTTTTTCCAATACCCGCCACGTTAGAAGCGTTGCGGATGTGCAATATAACCAAGACTGGGTTCGCTTTCTGGCTAGAATGGAGCATTATCAGACCATTGATAGAACCATTCTCAGTGCCGATAAACCTTATCAAAAATATCCTCAGATCCAATTGAATTTGAACCATTCGCTCGATGAGTTCCCATTGGATCTGGCAATGGAAAACGAATACACTTATTTTTACCGCAGCGACAGGATCAGTGGACAACGGATCAATCTCAAGCCTTCACTTAGTTTTCCGTTGGAAACGCAGGCCGCTTTTTTGGTTCCTAAGTTCGCCCTGCAACACACCGAATATTATCTGGAAAATCAATTGCCTGGTGCAACCACGGATATCAGCCGGACGTTGCCGATTTTCTCGGTCGATAGCGGGTTGTTCTTCGAGCGTGAACTGGAGTTCGGCGGATCTTCCTATTTGCACACATTGGAGCCGCGCGCGTTTTATCTCTATATCCCTTATGAAGACCAAAGTGATATTCCTTTGTTCGATACGTCTCTGTATGATTTTAACTTTTACAGTTTGTTTAGGGATAACCGATTTAACGGGCCTGATAGGGTACAGGACGCCAATCAGGTGACGTTGGCGTTGACGTCACGTCTGGTGGATTCGGAAAGCGGTCAGGAACGTTTAAGACTCAGTGTCGGCGAAATTTTTTATTTCCGCGATCGCGAAGTCGTCTTAACCGGAGGAACTCCTGAGACCAATACCTTTTCTAATTTAGTAGCCGAAGTAAGCGGGCAGTTAACCGACCATTTATCGTTTTCTTCGGCGATTCAATGGAATCCCGATGTCAACGATGTTACTCGTGGGCAAGGAGCAATCCGATATCGTAATTTACCGGGCCAAATTATTAATCTTGGCTATCGCTACCGTCGTGATGATCCGAATCTGGAAGCCTCGATTATTCAAAGTGATGTCTCGTTTCGTTGGCCGATCTATGATAACTGGTTTGCCGTCGGTCGCTGGCAGTATTCGTTGAAGTTCAATCAGACGGTGGAGAGCTTTTTAGGGTTCGAAAAAGAAAGTTGCTGCTGGCGCTTTAGGATCGTTGGCAGACGATTTGTCAATAGCATCAGCGACTCGGTCGATGCCAAAGCGGAAAACGGGGTATTCGTACAATTGGAATTGAAAGGTCTGGCCGCCTTTGGCGACAAAGTTGACGAATTCCTGGAAAAAAACCTTTACGGCTATCGTAAACCGGAGAAATAGGGTCAAAACCTACTATGAACAAGATTTATCAAGTAACATTGTCGATATTGTTGCTGTTTAGTACAGTCTCGGCGAATGCGGAATTATTGGACAGAATTGTTGCAGTGGTCGAAGACGATGTGATTCTCGACCGGGAATTGACGGAAGAAGCATACGCCATTGCGCAGAAATTTCGAGCAAACAACGTGATGGTCCCGCCTGAATTCATTCTCAGAAAGCAGGTGCTTGAGCGTTTGATTTTGGACAAACTGCAGCGCCAGATGGCGGAAAGGTCCGGAATTAATGTCAGCGATGAAATGTTGCGTAGTTCGGTTGCCGATATCGCCGCCCGTAATAATCTGACGTTAGAGCAATTTCGTACGGAATTGGAAAGTCAAGGTATGAGTTTCGCTAAATTCCAGGAAAGCATCCGTAGCGAAATTATTGTTAATCAGTTGAGAGCCAGGGAAATCGGTTCTCGTATTAAGGTTACCGATAGAGAAGTCGCGCACTATCTGGAAACGCAAGGGAGGGTCGGACAAGATAAGATTAAATATCGTCTCGGGCATATATTAATTTCTGTTCCGGAAGCCGCTTCTGCCTCGGTGATTCAAAAGGCCCGTGAGAAAGCCAAACGGGTCGTTGATGATTTGCGTAACGGTGAAGATTTTAAGCAAATGGCGATTAGCATTTCCGATAGCGGCAATGCGTTGGGCGGCGGAGATTTGGGCTGGCGGACCATGGGCCAGATTCCGACTTTATTTGTTGATACGGTAACCAAGATGGGACGTGATGACGTATCCGATCCAATTCGCAGCCCCAGCGGTTTTCACATTATTAAGATGTTGGAAATGGAAGGAGTGGACAGGCATTTCGTCACCAAAACCAAAGTTCGACACATATTGATTAAACCGAATGAACTGATCGATGACGAGGAGGCTAAAAAACGTTTGTTATCGTTGAAGAACAGAATTGTCGAGGGCGATGATTTCGGCACGTTGGCAAAATCGCATTCCGATGATAAAGGTTCTGCCATCAAAGGCGGTGATCTGGATTGGGTTGGTCCTGGTGCGTTGGTACCCCCCTTCGAAATGGCGATGAATAAGCTGGACATAAATGAAATTAGCGATCCCGTGCAAACTCAGTTCGGTTGGCACATTATTCAAGTGCTGGATAGGGAAAGCCAAGATGACAGCGTGGAGTTTAAAAAAAATCAGGTGCGCGAAGAAATCCGTAAACGTAAAATTGAAGAAGAAAACGAATTATGGCTTAGACGATTGCGGGACGAGGCATTCGTCGATATCAATCTTGATCGATTGTAAGGCGAAAAAATTTAATGCAGACAAAATCAAGAAAAGAAGAAAAATTTAAAAAACGGCTGTTGAAGGTTTTAGGCGGTGAAGATTTACATCAACAGAAAGATTTGGTAGATCGTCTGACGGCGGAATTAAATATCAGTATGGCCGATTGTGCTGCGGCATTGGTATTTATCAGTCAACCTAATTTATATCAATCCGAAAAAAAAGCGGTTTTTCCGAAAGACGAATCGATTGATCTTGAGATTCCTTTAACGGTGCCGAAAAACAAATCAGTTCGTTATCGTCTGGATGTGGGCAGTAAACATCAGGTGAATCCGGAGGATTTGATTAAAGTGCTGGTGGATGAGTCCGGGGTGGATAGGAAACGAATAGGACGACTGGATATAAGACATCATTACTCCATCGTCGAATTGCCGGACGGTATGCCGCCCGATATTTTTCAACTGTTAACCGAAGTTGAAATTCAGAAGCAAAAATTGAATATCAAACGCTTGAAGGCGCAACGCAAGTTTCGCCGTTTTCGTAAACAGGTTGAGACGTAACTAAGCTCTCGCTTTACATAACACCGCTCTATTCGAAGACAGGGAAAGTTTTCAATTTACGCAGTTAGCCTTGCGGTGTTTATAAGCCTCCGACAAACGGATTGGTGCGCATTTCTTCCCCGAATGTCGACATGGGGCCGTGTCCTGGAATAAATGCTACGTCTTCACCCAAAGGCCACAATTTGTTGCAGATAGAATTAATCAGCGTTTGAAAATCGCCTTGCGGGAAGTCGGTTCGGCCGATCGAGCCGTTGAAGAGTACATCGCCAACGACGGCCAAACGGCTTTTTGCGCTAAAGAAAACTACATGTCCCGGCGTATGGCCGGGACAATGAATCACTTGTACTTGCTCATTGCCAATATCAACGATATCACCATCGTTAAGCCAACGGTCGGGTGTAAAGGTTTCGCAGGGCGGAAAACCAAAAGTTCGACACTGATCCGGTATCGCATCTAGCCAGAATTTGTCTTTGTGCTGCGGGCCGTAGATTGGTAGCGATAATTTTGCAGCCAGTTCGGTTACACCGCCGACATGATCGAGATGACCGTGGGTCACCAGAACGGATTCCAGTATTACCTGTTCTTTTTCAACCCGTTGCAAAATCAGCTCTATTTCTCCTCCGGGATCGACGACTGCCGCTTTTCCGGTCTGTTCACAAATTAATAATGAACAGTTCTGTTGATAAGGGGTCACCGGAATAATGGAAAATCTCATCGGCAATAACGTACTAAAAATTCGGCGGTAAGTGCAGAGCTCTGTCTGCCAAAGACAAGGCAGCTTCATGCAGTGTTTCGGAAATAGTGGGGTGAGCGTGAATTGTTCGAGCCAGATCTTCCGCACTGGCAGAGAACTCCATCGCTAACACCGCCTCGGCGATTAGGTCCGACGCCTGAGCGCCGATGATATGAACTCCTAAAATCGCATCGGTTTCGGCCTGCGTAATGATTTTAACCAGGCCTTCCGTTCTTCCCAACGTTTGGGCGCGGGCAGAGGCTTTAAACGGGAATATGCCGACTTTATAATTTTCGCCTACCGCTTTCAATGCCTGTTCAGTCTGGCCGACCCATGCAATTTCAGGATCGGTGTAAATGACGCTGGGAATGATGTCATAATTGACTGAAGTGTGTTGTTCTGCGATGTGTTCGGCTACAAAAATGCCTTCTTCCAATCCGCGGTGAGCTAGCATTGGGCCCAATAAAGTCAGGTCGCCGATGGCATAAACGCCCGGAAGGCTGGTGCAGCAATTTTCATCGACATGGACAAAACCTCTTTCGTCCAATAGCAAGTCGACCTCCGCTGTCGCCAGATTTTCCGAATTGGGTTGGCGGCCCGATGCCACAATCAATTTGTCGAGCATAAGGCTGTGCATTCCCTCATGATCCTGGTATTCGACTCTGACTTGGTTGTTTTCGGCATGGCTTGAAATGACACGGGCTCCGAGACGAATGTCAAGGCCCTGTTGGCTATAAATCAGGTAAGCTTCCTGGGCTATCTGTTGATCGGGGGCCGTTAAAAAAGTCTCCTGAGCCTCCAGCAGAATGACTTTAGCTCCCAATTTCCTCCAGAT
>JBNLEI010000238.1:0-1923 GCA_050304855.1 Methylococcaceae bacterium | reverse complement strand
ACGAGGGCGCGACATGAGTCTCGGCATTTTGCTAGTCGACGACCACGCTATTGTCCGCGAAGGTTACCGTTCCTTTCTGGGTAAGCAGCCGGATTTGCAGGTCGTGGCCGAAGCGGGTGATAGCACTGAGGCCTATCGGCTTTTCAAAGCCCATCGCCCGGATCTGGTGATTTGCGATATTTCGCTGCCTGGCGGTAGTGGGCTGGAGTTGATCGCTCGGATCAAAAAATATCAGGCCGACAGCAAAATTCTGGTATTCAGCATGCACCAGAATCCCGTTTTTCCCGCGCAAGCCTTTCGGGCCGGCGCCTTAGGCTATATCAGTAAAAGCAGTCCGCCGGAAGAACTGTTGCGGGCGATTCGGGACGTCCATGCGGGGCGTCCCGTGCTGAGTAACGACATTGCCAAAGGAGTTGCGCTGGAAAAGTTAGGTACCGAACGTAGGGCGTTAGAAAGTCTGACGGTAAGAGAATTCGAGATTCTCCGCTTGCTGGTCGAAGGAAGAAGCAATGAATCCATTTCCCAAACCCTCTGTATCAGCCCGAAAACCGTATGCAACATTCATTACCTAATCAAACGCAAACTTGGGGTCACAAGCGATATTCAGCTGACAAGGCTGGCAATCAAACTCAATATATTGAATCTGCTCGATCTAGTTACTCAACAGATATAGGACAGCCGATTCGATCAACTCAGCCTAATCTGACCACCGGGCTGAAAGTTTCAACGCCTTCTTTGCTCCCGTTTTCGAATTATCCCGTTTATTGCCAGCAATACAATTGAAAATAGCATGTAGACCACGATGACAACGATCTGAAAAAAGAATGCCGCTATGTCGCCTTGATCTCCCGTGTAGGCGGCTAAATAAAGCGATGTTGCGCCGCCAACGAAAACAATAATTCCGCCGATAATGCGATATAACCGACACAGTCCGGGCCTCAAATTGTGCGCCAATCGAACGGTAGCCAGATAAATGAGTATCGGCGCGAGCAGCATTAGCAATCCTATTGTCATTTTAAATGATGGTTATGAATAAGATTCAGGTGTTTCCACCCAGGCTCTCAAGATACGCAGTAAATACCTCTCTATAACTTTGATGATAGCATCCCTGCTATCAACAATCTTGAAAGCCTGGCCGGAAACGCCCCCATTATTTCTACTGCTTGAAGTTTGTTAAGAGTTATTTTTAATTTACCTTCGTTCGAGACCATCGATAGAATTTTATAATTGCCTGTTACTAACCCCTTGCAGAAAACGGTGGTATCAGTGTTCAAGGGGGAAAGCTCATCGCCATCCCGTTCTTTTGTCACAATTACGACATAACCCAAATCCTTTTTTAACCTTGGTCGCAAATGGAACGAAACTGAGCCGTTCATCCGCGACTCGACCCATCTTTCTTCATTATCCGAACGCTTCATTCCGAAGCTTTCGGTAAAACCATAAGCCTCTGTTTCTATTTTATTATTCGGCCTTCTTCCGACTGGGACAGAAATTCTCCGTCTACCGGATTATCAAAAAAACAAAACGTAAAATTGTTACCGGCCCGCTTTTTGCTGTTACCAAGTTAAACGCGGTAGCGCTTCGCGGCTATGAATTATCGCTGACACACCGACCGTTATATACTATACCTTTATAGCGCTTTCTTAACGGCAGAAACTGAGCGGTGTTCGTCCTGCCTGGCGCTATAAAGTAATACTACATAGTGAATACCTGATTGGTGTTGAGAGTGATTTAGCGGAAGAACGCGATGAAACATACGAACAAACAAAACCCACTCGGCAACGGCAGGAAACACGATCATCTTGAATTGCTGGAACGCATCGACGCCAGCGGATCCATCAGCGCCGCCGCAAACGCCCTGGGCATGAGCTACAAGGCGGCCTGGGATGCCGTTGAAAACATCAACAACCTATCCGCTCATCC
>JBNLEI010000237.1:0-8092 GCA_050304855.1 Methylococcaceae bacterium | reverse complement strand
CGGGCTATGCGAATAGTCTGCGCACCGCAACAGAAACGCCGTTCGCCGATTACCAAAAAATTGGCGTGAACATAAACAACGAATATCTACAGCTGAACGCTAACATCCTGCAGATAGAGAATGAATTTTATAACAGCATTCGCCCCAAGCAGCCGATCTTCCCGGGTGAAAAACCTTCTTCGGCTTTAAAAGACAGAGGGATTCTTTATATTGAAATTCGTTCCCTGGATCTTAATCCCTTTAATCCGATAGGATTCGATGCGCAACAAGGGCTGTTCCTGGAGGCTTTTTTGCTTCATTGTCTATTTCAGTCCAGTCCTATGCAAACCCCGCAGCAACAGCGAATTAACCGGTCCAATCAACTGGCGGTCGCCAAACAGGGAAGAATGGCCGGATTACGACTCAATAACAACGGAAAAGCCGTACTGTTAAAAGACTGGGCCAGACAAATTCTCCTCGCCATGGAACCGGTTTGTGAGGCGCTCGATTGTGATTTGACCGATAAGCCATATTCCAGCGCGTTAAAGCTGCAAATCGCCAGGGTTGAGGATAGCGGTTTAACGCCCTCTGCCAAAATGCTTATGCAGATGCGAGAAGAAAAATTGTCGTTCGCCGAATTTGCTTTCAACCGATCGGCAGAGCATGTCAAATACTTCGCTCGATCAAAACTCGCTCCTAGAAAGCAAATTCATTTTAACCAACTCGCTGTTCAGTCGCTGCAGCAACAAGATAACTTGGAAAAAGCCCAATCACTTTCGTTCGATGAGTTTTTAAATCGCTATTTTTCGCAATAACTTAGGTATTAAAGGAGTTTAATAATGATAACCCTCTACCAATTTTCACCTTCCTGGGGTATTCCGAATCTGGGGCAATTTAATGTCAAGGTTGAAACCTATCTGCGGATGACACAAATACCCTATAAGGTTATTGAGACATTGCCATTAAAAGCACCCAAAGGAAAATTACCCTTTATCGAAGAAGATGGGATAAAAATCGGCGATTCCAGCTTTATCATCGAATATTTGAAAAAGAAATACGGCGATCCTCTTGATCGACATTTAAACGAAGAGCAGCAAGCGATCATGTTGGCCATGCAACGTCTGCTCGAAGAACATCTCTATTGGATAGGCATGTATGCTCGCTGGCAATACGGCGATCAAAACTGGCGCGTCAATAAACAAGCCTTATTCGGGGAGTTGCCCCCAGTGATTCGGGATATCGTCGCCTGGATTTACCGATGGCTGATTATCAGAAGAGAGATCTATGGCCAAGGGACCGGCAGGCACAAAGCCGATGAAGTTTTCCACCTCGGCAAATTGGATTTGGATGCCTTGTCCGACTTTCTTGGTGAAAAACCTTATTTTATGGGCGACAAACCCACCAGTTTGGACGCTAGCGCCTTCGGTATTTTAATCAATACGATCTCCACGCCGATTGAGTCTCCTTTACAGGTCCATGGCAAATCCAAAGCGAATTTAGCCGCTTATTGTCAACGCATGTTGGCTGAGTTTTATCCCGAATTAAAATCCGCGCAAAGACAATGAACGCCCTTTCAATCCGGAATGTTACAAAAACCTACCGCAATGGTTTTACTGCTTTAAAAGGCATCAGTCTCGATATCGAACAAGGCGATTTCTTCGCCTTATTGGGTCCTAATGGAGCCGGTAAATCGACGGCAATCAATATTATCAGTTCATTAGTCACCAAAACCGACGGTTCGGTCACGATATTCGGTTACGATGTTGATCGACACGCCGCCAATGCAAAAAGCCTGATCGGAATAGCGCCGCAGGAAATCAACTTCAATCAATTTGAAACTGTCGAAGACATTGTTTTGAACCAGGCGGGTTATTATGGCCTGCCCGCCAAACGGGCCAGAGAACAAGCTGAAAAGTGTTTAAAACAAATGTTGCTTTGGGACAAGCGGCGCGCCGTGTCCAGGCGCCTGTCGGGGGGCATGAAACGAAGATTGATGATCGCCAAAGCCTTGGTTCATTCCCCTAAATTATTAATTCTGGACGAACCGACTGCGGGCGTGGATATAGAAATACGCCGTTCACTTTGGGAAAACATGGAGGCGATCAACCGGCAAGGTACTACCATCATATTAACCACTCATTATCTGGAAGAAGCTGAAAGTTTGTGTCGGAATATTGCTGTCATTAATGAGGGACTCATTGTAGAGAGAACCAGTATGAACGATTTGCTCGCGCAAATTGATCAAAATCATTTCGTCCTTAATTTAGCCGAACCTTTAACAAAACTGCCCGAAATCGACGAATATAAATTAAGCTTGAAAGACTACAACACGCTTGAAGTCGCCATCCCGAAATACAAAAGCCTCAATGAATTATTCCTGCGTTTAACGCAAAAGAACATTCGGGTGTTAAGCATGAAAAACAAAACAAATCGCTTGGAACAATGGTTCATGGATTTGTTCAATGAATAATTTAATCGCTTATCGCACAATTGTATCGGAAGAAATTCGGCGCTTTCTTAGAATCTGGCCGCAGACCCTGCTTCCGCCGGTAATTTCCACATCATTATATTTTATGATTTTCGGTCAGCTAATCGGAGATAGGATAGGCGCCATCAATCACATCAGTTACATAGATTACATCATACCCGGCATTATCCTGATGTCGGTGATCAGTAACGCGTACGCCAATGTGGTGGCGTCATTTTATTCATCAAAATTTCAACGGCATATAGAAGGTTTGCTGATTTCCCCTGTTTCTAACTGGGTGATATTGTCCGGTTATATTACCGGCGGCATTATCCGAGGCATGCTCGTTGGAACCATCGTCGCGATCATCTCTTTGTTTTTTTCCGATATCGCGATTCACAACTGGCTCATCACGCTGTCCATCTTTTTTCTGACGGCCACTTTATTTGCGTTAGCCGGGTTTATCAACGCCGTCTTTGCAGATAGTTTTGATGATATTTCCATTATCCCCAACTTTGTCTTGACGCCGCTCACCTATTTAGGCGGCGTTTTCTATTCGATATCGATGCTGTCGGCAATTTGGCAAAAAGTATCTTTAGCAAACCCGATTCTCTATATGATCAACGCCTTTCGTTACGGATTGACCGGCGTGACGGATATCGAAGTTTCCCTAACATTCCTGATCTCCGGAGTCTTTATCGTATTGCTGACCGGTTTTAGCCTTTGGCTGCTAGATAACGGAATCGGCATCAAGAATTAAATAGAGGGTACAGCCGCCAAAAACCGCTTTGGAATAGAGTGTTCATTGATCATTTGGCTCACTTTTTTAACTTGTTCTCTTAACCAGCAATTTGCCGGATCTTTTTCATATATCGGATGCCATATCATCGATAACTGGTAACACGGTAAATCAATCGGAGTTTTGAATAATTGGAGGGGAGCCAGTGAGGCAAACTTTTCGGCAATTCGATAAGGCAAGGTTAGAATTAAATCAGTCTGTGCGATAATCCAAGGAGCGGATAAAAAATGCGGGACGACTAATACCACCTTCCTGGATAACTGCCGCTCATTTAACCAGTGATCGATAATCCCATTTTCGCTCCCGTAGGGTGAAATTAAAGCGTGATCCATCTTTACAAACTGTTCCAATGATAATTCATCACTGACGGTAGGATGATCCTTTCTCACTAAAGAAACAAAAATATCTTCAAATAAAGGCTGCTGATGCATTCGGGATGGCGTATCGAAGGATAGATCAAAACCCAATCCGATATTTATTAAACCATTTTCCAATGCCTCTTCCGGTAAATATTCGCGAGTTTGCCTGATGTGAATATCAACTCCCGAAGCTTTCTGCCTAACCATTTTTACTAATTCCGGAATAATGATCAGTTCGTTATAATCCGAAGCGGCAATGACAAATCGCAGTTCAGCCGTCTCCGGTTGAAAAACCTGTGGCGTTGAAACAGTCAACTCAATGTCACGCAAAGCTTTTCGTATAGGCGCTATTAACGCTTCGGCTCGTTTAGTCGGCTTCATTCCCTCAGACGTCCTGACTAAAATGGGATCATCCAACGCTTGCCTGAGACGGTTGAGCGAGTGACTCATCGCCGACTGCCCGATATACAGTTTTTCAGCTGCTTTTGATACATGACGCTCAGCCATCAATGCATCAAAGGCTACTAACAGATTTAAATCCAGCCGGTTCAATTTCATAAATTCACCCTAAAGTAAGCTTCTTCAATTTCTGCACTGATAGTTAAAGCCGTGATGTTAAAATAGATATCAAAACGAATCTGGGACCGAACTAATGAACATCGGAAAGGCGATCATCGGACCATTCTTGGACGAGTAACCCTGAAAGGCAATAAAACCGCCGAAGAACATCACCAGAACAAGGCGTTAAAAAATTGCATCCTGGATGAAAAGAATACGGCGGAATGAATTTGTCCCAATCAAACTGCAGCCTGCAAACTTCCCCTCTGAATTAATTCATCCGCCTTGCATCACCATTATGAACTGAGGCGATAATGCTTTGATAGGCGACATCCAATCCATAGCGATGGCTTATCGTATTCCGAAAGCCCTCCCGTATTTGCATGCGGCGGCGGTACAGACGCACAATCTGCTTTGCCGATAGCGCGGTTAATGAAGGCGGTGCTACAAGTAACCATTTTTTTTCCCGCGCCGCTGATCTCGGTCATTGGCCATCATTAGCAAATCACGACGCTATTTTTCCACTGGAAGTTCGCCGGGTTTTGCATTCAGGAACCATTCGGGTGGAGACCAGCTTCCTGGAATGTGCTTGTTTCCCCAAAGCGCCAGCTGTTGTAGTACCGGCAACAAATCCGCTCCTTTGCCGGTTAACGAGTATTCATACCTCACGGGCCTCTCTTGATATGGTAATTTCTTGATGATTCCGTCCTTCTCAAGCTTGCGTAGCCGATTAGCAAGAATATTCGTCGGAATGCCTTCCGGGGACTCCTGAAAATTCTTGTATTTTCTATTGCGGATCATCAAGTCCCGGACGATGACCAGACTCCATTTGTCACCCAGCAAGTCGAGTGATGCAGCGACGGGACATTGGGAACGGAATGCGGTTATGCCAACTTCTTTGCTCATGATGCAAACGTACATGAGTTACTTGCAATTTACAAGTTTATATGGCACGATTCAGTAGCTTGCAATTAGCAAGTTACCGAACCAAACCAGGAGACGAGAACATGAACACAGAGAAAAATACTTCGGCCGATAGTAAAGGCGGCTGCCTATGTGGCGCCGTACGGTACGAAGTTACCGCAACTCCGGCCATGACAGGTTTTTGTTATTGCGAAAGTTGTCGTAAACTCAGCGGTTCAGGACATGCCTTTCATGCTCTGGTGCCGGAAGCGGCTATCAAGATCAGCGGCAATATCCGCGGATTTGAATGGGTGGCTGATAGCGGAAACACCGTTATGACCAGTTTCTGCCCTACCTGTGGCAGTCCTTTGTTCGGAAAAAGCTCAGGTATGCCGGGGATGGCGACATTCCGGGTGGCGAGCCTGGACGACCCCGAAGCTATATCGCCACAAATGGCGGTTTACACGAAACGGTTGCTGAAATGGGATTGCCTTGACCCGGCATTGTCCGCCTTCCAGGAAATGCCCCCAATGCTTAAAGAGGAGTAGACCGTCATGAAAACGCACCAGTCCTCTGGCGCCGCTGGTCTTGAAGAAAGAATCCGCATCTCGCTCTTCGGCTTGCCGATTTCCGAGAAACGCATGTTTGGCGGCGTCACTTTTTTACTTAACGGTAATATGCTGTGCTGTGCTTCAAAGAAAGGCCTGATGGTTCGCGTTGGCAAAGATGCCGAGCCGCAGGCGCTTGCCAATCCGATGGCAAAGCGTTGCGACAGAGCCGGTCATCCCATGCCGGGTTTCATATCGATTGAACCTGCTGGAATTAGCCAGGACAATGCTCTCGAAAGCTGGCTGCAAATGGCACTGTCTTACGTTGGCGCTCTTCCGCCAAAAGCAGAAAATTTCAAGACCAAACCGCAACACTCTACAAGGAGAAACCAATGAAAAAGTTTATGTTACTGCATTACGGATTTGAATCGCCTACAGCGGAAATCATGAAGGCGTGGGAGGCATGGTTCGAGACCATTTCAGACAAGCAAGTCGAGCAAGGTGGGTTCGCCAGAGGTCGAGAAATCTCAAGGAACGGCACGAGGGACCTGCCCTGGAATATGGAGTCCATTACGGGTTATAACATCGTCGAAGCAGAAGACCTCGATGCCGCTGAAAAACTGGCCCAAAGCAATCCGTTTATTTCAAGTATTCGAATCTATGAATTGAGGTAAGCATCACCGGCAGACAACGTCATCAACAAAGACGGTGTTTAGCGGTTATGTCGAAGGTCGAAACGGTGGGAAAAACTCTGAAATTGCTAAATAGCGTTCACAAAAACATGGCGAAAAGGGTGGCCGAATGTCTCGCTATATTGACGCCAGCTACGATCAAATAAAGCCGCTGCCGATCGACTTTCATCGGCAGATCGTTCCCCGAACGATCGAAAAACGCTCAACTATCCGGTCGATCATGAGTCGGCTTGAGTCTTTTTCCTCGACGCTATTGCAACGACGAGAAGGCCGCCGCGTTAACGATACGGCCGTTCTGCCCAAGATTGTGCGAATCGCCTATTCCCGAAGAATGACCGGCCGCTGCAAGATTAATTCTCTTGTTTCTTCGCCATAGCGGTTTCCTTCAATGGCAGTGAGACAGAGAAGAGGTTGTTTGGGCTGCTCCGGCTCATGCCCGATTTATTTCCTGAAAATAAGTTTTCCACTTTTTCATCAGTAAGTCGGTACTTGCCGCTATCACGGATTTGGCATTGAGGTCATTCTGAAAAACCGGCTCGCCTTCGAACGATTCCGCCCGGCCGCCTGCTTGTTTCAGGATCATCAAACCGGCCGCATGATCCCATAATTTTTGCTTCCCGTGTAAATACAAATGGCAGCGTCGGGCTGCAATCCAACACAAGTCCAAGGCACTGGCTCCAAAACTTCTGTGCGATCGATAAGGGGGGATGGTCGATAATTTTTGCGCGACAACGGACGGTAGGCGTTTAAAATCGATCAGACCCAGGCACTGCCGCAATTCGGTTATCCGAAATTCGCTTTGATCGGGCAAAAGCCGGCCATTGACGGTGGTGGGGCTCTTGTCCGCCGCAGCAAAACATTCGTCGCGATTGGGATCATAAACGACGCCCAGTTGAATCCGTCCATCCAGTATCAAAGCGATACTGATGCACCAGTAAGGAACGCCGCCGACAAAATTAGACGTCCCGTCGATCGGGTCAATGCACCAGTAGTCGGCGCTTTCATTATCGAGAATGGTTTGTTGCTGCGACGCCGTGAGTTCTTCACTCAGCACGGGCAAATCAGCCAATTGAATCAAATTCCCGGTCAGCTCGTCTTGAGCGAGGATATCGATCTCCGTTACAAGAGAGCCGTCGCTTTTAACCCTCGCAGGAACAGAAGAAAAGTGAGGCAGGATGCGATGCTTTCCGATATTCACCGCCACCTTTTCTACTTGTTTCAATAACTCCACGTGTCGAACTCCTCTTATGTCGCGATAGCCGTCGCTCGCTTCCGAGGCCGGTAAACAAATAACGGTTTCATTTTCTTTGTGACAGTTTTTTCTCAAAAAATATCAGATTGGCGTCGGCAAGGCGGCATCCGGGCCGCAAGGCGCAATAACCGTCATGTATTCAGGCCGAATAATTGGATTACCGGCGAATTCGGCTCCTGGCGGAAGCCGTTTCTTCAACATCAAATTGTTTCAAAGAATAAATAACGATTAGTTGACCCGCAGTGCTAGAACTCTGAGGGAAATCGAGAACTTTTATTCTTCGGGCCTGCCGCGAGAGAACACTATTCGTCATCGTCCCCCTTTTTCCAACTCTGAACAGGGCGGCCGTCGATTAGGATACAACCCTCACAAACCCAAATCGCTCAATCCGGCATGGTCGTCGGGACGGCGGCCCAGCGGCCAATGGAACAGCCGCTGGGCATCTTTGATCGGAAGATCGTTGATGCTGGCGAAGCGCCGCTGCATGAAACCTTGCCGGTTGAATTCCCAGTTCTCGTTGCCGTAGCTGCGGAAC
>JBNLEI010000236.1:0-3406 GCA_050304855.1 Methylococcaceae bacterium | reverse complement strand
CTGCACGTGGCGATCATGCCGATCATTTTGTCGATTATCGTGGTGTTGATCGGGAGAGCGTTGGCCATTTACCCGGTTTTGGGGTTACTGAATCTGACCAAGAAAGAAGAACCGATTCCGTTGTCATGGATGCACTTGTTGTCGTGGGGCAGCTTGCGCGGTTCGTTGGCGGTTATTATGGTGCTGCTGATTCCCGACGATGTTTCCCTGTCCGGCTGGGATTATCCGTTTAGCATCAAGGACTTCATTACGGCGATTACCATCGGCTGTATTTACTTTACCCTTCTGATTAAAGCAACGAGCATCGGTAAAGTAATGCATCGGTTGGGTATCGATGCATTGACCGACTATGAGGAAGTTAGTTACTACAAGAGTAAATCGCTGATCATCGATGAAATCCTGAATACCTTGGATAAGTTACTCGCAGATCAAAAAATCAGTGTCGAACAGTATCAGACGCTGAGAAACGAGTACCACATGCAGCATGAGGCGGTAAAAGAGGAATATCGACAAAAAATCGGAGATGATCGCGAGTTGACCGAGAATCTTTTACGTGTTTTCGTTTTAGGTTTGGAAAAGGCCGAGCTGAAGGAAATCTATCATCGCGGCGAAATCAATGAAAAAGTCTATAAAAAAATTCTGAACCTGCTAAACATTCAGATGGAGCGGGTTGAGCGCGGACGTTCGCAGTTGAATACCCTGGATGAAAAGTTTCCTGTCGACGGCATTGAACGGATGATTAATTTTGTACGCCGATTATTGTTTTTGCCGTCGCCACAACTCAAGCCGCAGGAGTTGTATATTTACTACCGCACTCAGTACAAAATGTTGGAAACAGTTATCGCCCGTTTGGAAGGTCTAACGAATACCAGCCTGATTGAAGTATTCGACGACAAAAATACTTTGAATAAAACGATTGATTTGTATAAAGCGTTGGCCGGAAATACTAAAAAGAATCTGGATCAGATGTTGGAAAAGAACTACGAATTATTGAATCATTTTAATGCGATTTCCGGCGAAAAAACGTTAGCCGCAAAAGAGATGGAAACCCTTAACAACCTCAGCAAAAATGAGATTATTACCAGTAAGCTTTACATTATGTTACATAACGAACTACGTAATAAATGACGGTAAAGTCAGCTTTAAATACATGAGAGGATTGGGTTTTAACCGGTGGATGAGGTAGGGAGTATTCTGCAGACCGGTAAATCCTTCCGCGATGTTTTTAAATTTTTATGGATGTGTCATATTTGACTATGACAGTGGTTAGCAGACAGCTCATAAGGACATGGCTGTTAAGCGCCGGACTTCGGTGCATGGAAACTGATAATAACAATAATTAATGAACAGGAAAGTGATCAATGGATATAGAAATTTTCAAACTCATAGCCCCTTTTACCGGCCTTTTCGGCCTTATCGTCGCTTTCACTATTTATCGTTTTGTTCTTCGTCGCGACGCTGGCGACGATAAGATGCGAGCGATTGCAGATCTGATTCACGAAGGAGCGATGGTTTTTCTAAGGGCTGAATATTCGATTCTATTAATATTTGTGATTCTGGTAGCGTTGTTGATTTTTTATCAAATCGGCCACGGTACTGCTTACGCGTTTTTAGGCGGAGCCGCTTGTTCGATGTTGGCCGGTTTTTGCGGTATGAAAGCTGCTACTCGAGCCAATGTCAGAACATCCGCCGCCGCCAACAGTCTGGGAATGGGGGCTGCGCTATCAGTGGCTTTCGGCGGCGGCTCGGTGATGGGATTATCGGTCGCTTCATTAGGTTTGGCAGGGGTGGCAACTATTTTTGTTTTGATTGACCCCACTGATGTCGCCAATTATGCGGCATTAAGCGGTTTTGCCATGGGAGCTTCATCGATTGCTTTGTTTGCTAGGATCGGCGGAGGAATTTACACCAAAGCCGCCGATGTCGGCGCCGACGTGGTCGGTAAAGTGGAAGCCGGCATACCGGAAGACGACCCGAGAAATCCGGCCACGATTGCAGATAACGTCGGTGATAATGTGGGCGACACTGCCGGCATGGGGGCCGATATTTTTGAATCCTATGTCGGTTCCGTAATAGCCTCGGTGGCGATAGCGGCCTCTTCGACCAATTTTGTCGAGATTGCTGTCATGCAGCCTAAGGCGTTATTGCTTCCGGTCGCTCTGATCGTGTTGGGGCTGGTGGCTTCATTAATGGGTGTATTGGCGATGAATCTGCTGAAAAACAAGCATCCGGCTCATGCTCTGGAGGCAGTTACCTGGATAGCGGCCGTGATTTTCTTAGTGGGCGCTTATCTGCTGATTCATGAGGCGGGAATTCAATTTGAGTTAGTCAATAAAATCACCTCGGTTGACGGTCCGTTTTATGCGGTTTTAGGCGGTACGGTCGTCGGTATTTTTATCGGTCGGGTGACCGATTATTACACGGCCAAAAAGCCGATAGAGAAAATCGCCGAAGCCTCGAATTTTGGTCCGGCCACCAATATTATCGCAGGACTCGGAACCGGAATGCGTTCGACGGTGCTACCGGTACTGGGGATATGCGCGGCGATTTTCCTAGCTTATCATTCCGCCGGATTGTACGGCATCGGTATCGCCGCCGTGGGCATGTTGGCGACGACGGGAGTCACAATGTCCGTGGATGCCTATGGGCCGATCGCCGATAATGCGGGTGGTATCAGTGAAATGTCCGAATTGGGGCCGGAGACCCGCCGCATCACCGATTCCTTGGATGCGATTGGTAACACGACAGCTGCTGTAGGCAAGGGTTTCGCCATCGGTTCCGCGGCCTTGACGGCGTTGGCTCTTTTTTCCGCTTACGCGACGGCCGCTCATTTGACAATGATCGATTTGCTGAATCCCTATGTGGTCATCGGATTGTTCATCGGCGGAGCCGTTCCCTTCCTGGTAGGAGCGATGACGATGGATTCGGTCGGCAAAGCGGCTCAGCATATGGTGGAGGAAGTACGTCGGCAGTTTCGCGAAATACCGGGCTTAATGGAAGGGGAGGCCGCTCCCGATTCCAGCCGTTGCATAGAAATCTCGACGAAAGCGTCTTTGCGGGAGATGATATTGCCCGGCATCATAACGGTTTCCGCACCGGTGTTGGTAGGGGTGTTGTTGGATAAGCAAGCGCTGGGCGGTTTGTTGGCCGGCTCTTTGGTTGCCGGTGTGTTATTGGCGTTGTTTATGGCTAATGCCGGCGGCGCTTGGGATAATGCTAAAAAACTCATCGAAGGTGGTGTTCACGGAGGGAAAGGCAGCGATGCCCATAAAGCCGCCGTGTGCGGAGACACCGTTGGTGATCCGTTCAAGGACACATCAGGCCCGTCATTGAATATTGTGGTTAAATTGATGGCAATCGTATCGTTGGTCATCGCACCTTTGCTGTAACTTTTTTCCATATATCA
>JBNLEI010000235.1:0-14375 GCA_050304855.1 Methylococcaceae bacterium | reverse complement strand
CTATTCCGAATGCTTGGTTGGAACTGCGCACCAAAAGCACTCAGGTCCGGTCGTTGTTGAACAGGCCCGTCTTGCCTCGCGTCATCGTTGCGTTTAGTTTGGCGCCGGAGGAAATCGCCGAAAAGGTGGAGCATAAGGCGCCGCCGGTGTCACGCAGGCTTGACGCGATGGCGAAGTTGCAGGATCAGGGCTGGCCGCTGGGATTGCGTTTCGATCCGCTAATTTATCAACACGGCTGGGAGCAGCAATATCGACGCATGTTTGAGCGGGTTATTGCCGTAATCGACGCGGAAGCCTTGCATTCAGTTAGCTTGGGTGTCTTTCGCCTGCCGGAAAAATATTTCAAGAAAATGCATAAGCTCTATCCGCAGGAAAAACTGTTTGCCAGCCCGTTGCAACTCCAACAAGGCATGATTTCCTACCGTAGCGACCTGGAACAGGAAATGACACAAAGCTGTACGGACATGTTGCTAGATTATATTCCCGAAGATAAATTTTTCCCATGCACAGTGTAAAACGCACGATTCTAGTTACCGGAGCCAGCTCAGGCATCGGCCGGGCAGTTGCACGGCGACTGTTGTCTCAAGGCCATCGGGTCATCGGCACGTCGCGCGATTGCAGTCGTTTTGTTAAACACCCTGCCGGTTTCGAAAGCTTGCCGTTGGATCTGAACGAAACAGAGTCAATCACTCAATTGGTAAGGCAACTGGAACGTGATTACCCTTCATTGGATACGATCGTTTTCGCCGCCGGCTACGGCCGCTTCGGTTCGTTGGAAGAGTTTTCCTTCGAACAGATCGAACAGCTGATCAGGGTTAATTTCACCTCGCAGGCTTTGCTGACCCGGGCTTTATTGCCCATGCTGAAACGCCAATCGCGCGCTAATTTAATCTATCTCGGCTCCGAAGCCGCTTTGCAGGGCAGCCGCAAAGGCAGTATTTATTGTGCCGGCAAATTCGCCTTGCGCGGTTTCACCCAGGCGTTGCGCGACGAATGCGGCAAAACCGGCGTCAGGGTGACATTGGTTAATCCCGGTATGGTGCAAACACCGTTTTTCGAGACTTTGTCCTTCATGCCGGGAGACGGTATGGGGCAGTTTTTACAAGCCGAAGATGTCGCTGACGCGGTCGATTACGTGCTGCAGGCCGGTGCTCACTTAGTAGTCGATGAAATCAATTTAAGTCCCGCTAGCAAAGTGGTCCGGTTTAAAGACAGGAAACCGTCACGATGAAAATCGCATAGTAGGTGTCAAGCTACTTAAAATTAAGGCTATAATTTCATGAAAAAAAGGGATTTTATGTTTTTTTGAAAAACGCTCGCGTATTTATAGCCATTTAATTTCTTTCGACTGCCGCTTGCCATGTTCTCAAGACTGATCGTTTACTGCGCCTATTTTCTGAAAGGCTCCTATCGTTACAACCGCAGCAAACGCTTCGTTTACGATCTATTGGAAAACCCTGACAGCGGAATGCGCAAGCATTTCGATATTTTCATGATCTGTCTGGTGATGTTGAGCATTTTCGTGCTGGTCTATCACGTCGAGCACCGCCGCAATATGATCGGGGATTATCTGGAACAGGGCGTGATATCGATATTCGTTGTTGAATATTTGCTGAGGGGGTGGCTGTATTCGGATTCGCATAAAATTGTGATCGAGCACTATGAAAAAGCCCAGTATCTAAATATCCGTTTCCGCCTTTTTCAGGCGTTGAAACAGATCATCGGCAGGAAAATCGAATACATTTTTTCGCCGTTGGCGATCATCGATCTGCTGGCCATTCTGCCAAGTTATCGGCCGTTGAGAATCCTGCGAATTTTTTTGATTTTCCGCCTTTTCAAACTCTTCCGTTATTCCAACAGCATCAAAGTGTTTGCCGATGTACTGGCCAGCAAGCGCTTCGAATTGATCACGTTGATGGTATTCATGGGATTTTTGGTTTTTATTTCCAGCATCGCCATCTATTTGTTCGAAAACAACGCTGCCGGCGGCAACGTCGACGATCTATACGACGCCTTCTATTGGTCAATCGTAACCGTTTCCACCGTCGGATACGGCGATATCACCCCGCAAACCGTGGGCGGCAGGCTGGTTACTATTACGCTGATCCTGACCGGCTTGGGCGTACTAGCCTTTTTTACTTCGATTATCGTCGCCGCTTTCGGCGAAAAAATGCATTCTTTGCGCGAAAACCGAATTTACTCGGAACTCGATCGCTACAAAAGCTTTATTATTATTTGCGGTTACGGGCGGGTCGGACAAGAAGTCGCGCGGCAACTGCAAAACGACAATCAAAAATTCATTGTCATCGACAAAAACGAACGTCAAGTTGTTCTGGCGAAACAGCAAGGTTTTTTGATCGTTGCCGGCGACGTTACCAAAAACGATGTGTTGATTCGGGCAGGTATCAACCGTGGCGCATCGGCGGTATTGTGTACGACTGGCAACGATGTCACGAATGTTTACGTGACCCTGAGCAGCCGGCACTTGGCACCGAACATTCAAATCATTTCCCGCGCCAATCGCCACGATAACGTCAATAAACTGTATCAAGCCGGCGCCGACAATGTAATCGAACCGTTTGCGATTGCGGGATTGTTGGCAGCCGAATATATCGGTCAGCCGGTCGCTTTCGAGGCTATTTCGGGGATTTTGCAGGAGCAAAAGGATATTCGTTTGGAAGCGATCGTGGTTGCACCCGATTCGATGCTGGAGCGATCCCAGATTGGCGACATCGATTTCGGGGGAATGAAACTGGCCCTGGTCGGCGTTATCAGCAGTAATCCTCTGCATCTAAAACATCGCAACAAATATCCTTTAAAACAACAGCATTTTTATTTTAATCCGGAAGATCACTTTTTCTTGCAGACCAACGATATTTTGGTGGTATTGGGCAGGGAGTACAGTATCGACCATTTCCGAGACCAAATCGAGCAAAGCCGGCTGTTAAACAGGAAAAAATCATGAAAAATATTGTCGTCTTCGGTTATAACCGGTTATCGGTCGAAGCCATCAATCGCCTGGACGGCGAATCCCATAACATCATCATTGCCGATCGGGAAAAGCCTCGCATCGATTTGGCCGAAGACAAAGGTTTTTCGACAGCCGTGATCGATTTTCGTAACGACGAGGATTTGAAAAATATCGGTTTGGGAAAAACGATCGATACGATTTTTTGTTTTTTATCGGAAGATTCGGAAAACGTGTTTTTGACAATTTCGGCACGGGCGATCGATCCGGAATTGAATATCATCGCGATCATTGAAGATCCCGACGCTGCCGAAAAACTCATGGCAGCGGGTGCCAACAAAGTGATTGATCCCTATCAGATCTGCGGACGTAAAATCCACGATCTGATAAAAAAACCGGATATTACCAATATCATCGACCAGACGGTCTTCGGCCGTCACGATTTGCATGTCGCCGAAGTGGTGATTCCCGAAGACAGTCCCCTGGAAAATACTTACAGTAGCCAATTAAAATTGAATGAAAAGCATAATTTGGTTTTAATTGGTATTGTTGACAGGGAAATTGGGGAACACCTGCATTTTGCAATCGGCGAACAGGATCATTTGCTGAATGCGGGCGATATCTTGGTTATTTTAGGGCCTTCACGGGAAATCAGAGCTTTCAAAAAAGAAGTGGCACATGTTGAACAAAATCAAATTTAACCCTCGAACTTGGTTTTTTATCGGATTTTTCAGCTGTTTTACCATGCTGGCGATAGGCGCCTATTTTCAATTGATCAAAGGTCTGGAGCCCTGCCCTCTGTGTATTTCGCAACGTATTGCGATTTTTTTGACCGGTATCGTATTCCTGGCTGCCATGATTCATAATCCCCGCGGTAACGGACGGAAGATTTATGCGGCGGCAGGCGGTGTCGTTGCATTAATCGGCGCTAGCATCTCGGGTCGTCACGTCTGGTTGCAGCATCTCCCGCCGGAAGAAGTGCCGGAATGTGGCCCCGGTCTGGACTACATTTTCGAGCATTTTCCCTTGTCGGAAACCGTCAAACTGATGCTGAACGGGACCGGCGAATGCGCCGAAGTGCTATGGACTTTTCTCGGTTTGAGTATTCCCGGTTGGACGCTGGTCGCCTTTCTGATTCTGGCAGCTATCAGCATTCTTCAATATTGGAATCAGGATACGTTGGTACCGAGGAGTCTCGACGATGTATAAATGGTTACTTTCATTGTCTTTTTTGCTAACGGCTTACGGAACGACTGGGGCGCAAACGACCGATCCGCTGCAAGCGGCAATCGACGGCTCGCAGCGTAGCGCCGAGCACAAAGCGCGGGATCGGTACCGTCATCCCGCCGAAACACTGACCTTTTTCGAGCTCAGCAGCGACATGACGGTGGTCGAAATTTGGCCTGGAGAGGGCTGGTACACTGAAATTCTGGCGCCTTATTTAAAAGATAAGGGCCTGCTGTATGCGGCGCATTTTTCGGCCGATTCGACAGTTCCTTATTTTAAAAAGAACCTGCAAGGGTTCAAGAGTAAATTGGTTGCTCAACCGGAAATCTACGGCAAATTGCAATTGACCGTGTTGCAGCCGCCGCAACACCTCGATATTGCTCCCGCAGGAAGCGCCGATCGAGTGCTGACTTTCAGAAACGTTCATAACTGGATGAAAACGGGACAGGCGGAAAACGTTTTTAAAGCGATGTTTAAGGCGCTGAAACCCGGAGGGTTGCTGGGTGTTGTCGAACACCGCAGTCCGACTTACATCAAACAAGATCCGCAGGCTGTTTCCGGCTACGTGCGCGAAGATTACGTCATTAGGCTGGCCGAGCAGGCGGGTTTTAAGCTACTGGATAAAGCTGAAATCAACGCCAATCCAAAAGATACCGGCAAACATCCGAAAGGTGTTTGGACGTTACCCCCGTCCCTCAGGCTGGGCGATACCGATCGGGAACATTATCTCTCCATCGGAGAAAGCGATCGGATGACGCTTAAATTTATTAAACCCCGGCAATAATAAGGGTAATGCTGGTATACTTTCTCCTTTTAACCTTCAGTTTTGCGGATTAATTATGTGTTTTAGCGCCAACATGTCTCTCGGTCTCGGACTGGTGGGCTTCGCCGCCTCGACGGTCACCTATTTGGATAAAAGCGAACCGTTTTGGGTTCGGGTCGCCCGTGCTTATGCGATTTTTCATTTTTCTCTGATGGAATTGATTCAGTATTTCGCTTATCCGGTTGCCGACCAATGCGGCTACGGGACTAATTTATTTCTCAGTGAAATGTCCACTTATCACATTAGCCTGCAGGCGCTAGCCATTATGCCCGCATTGGCTACCTATTCTTCAGATAAGACCGCATTGAAAAAAGCGTTCATGATCGGCGCGACTTTAAGTTCCTCATTCTTACTGTTCAGCTTTCTGCCCAGCAGTTGGCAGCTGTTTTCCATCCAACCTAATTTTATTGGCGATATGATCGCTTGTTTGTTCATGGGCGAATATCACATCGGTTACAACATCTCCAGCGCATTCGGCCTATTGATCACGTGGGGCTCCTTGTTCGGTCTGGCCGTCAGCGGTTTTCTTTGGAAAGACAACTGGAAGATCGCGTCCTACCATTTTGCCATGGCGATCATGACCCTGTTCATGCCGCAATGGCTGTTCGGCGTTTCTACAGGCGAGGCGGCCGCAATGTATTGCTTTTATTCGATACCGATTACCGCCAGTTTCATGCCGCAATTCAAAAAGTTCTTCACCGTGCGTCCGCAATTGGAAGAAGGCGAGCTGGCGTATAAAAGCAGCGAATAGCGCTTTTCTCACCAGCGTCTCCGGGAAGTACTTCAATGATTTTTTCTAAAAATGCTGTGAAGACTACTTCTGTTGACGCATCAATTGTTTGCTCCGGGGTTCGGAGCAAACAACGTTATTTCACGATTTTGTAGCATGGCGCATAGGCTTTACCTGGTAGTTTCATGCGTTGCTGTTCGACGAAAGCGTTGAGCAGCGCATCCACCGGTCCCATGATGCTTGCATCGCCGCTGATTTCGAAATGGCCGTGTTTTTCAATTGCGCGAATGCCTTCGTCTTTAACGTTGCCGGCGACGATGCCGGAGAACACTCGCCTCAGATCGGCCGCCAGTTGATGTCGTTCCTGGTTTTTGTGTAACTTCAGGTTGGCCATGTTTTCGTGTGTCGGAACGAAGGGGCGTTGGAAATCGGGATTGATTTTCAATGACCAGTTGAAATAGTAAGCATCGTCTTTTTTCTTGCGGAACTCGCGTACCTGATGGATTCCGGTCTTGATTTCCCTTGCCACTCGCGCCGGGTCGTTGATGATGATTTTGTAGCGCTGCTGTGCTTCGAAACCTAACGTATCGCCGATAAACTGATTGATTTGCTTAAAGTAATCCTCGGCCGTTTCTGGACCGGTGAAAATAAGCGGAAACGGGATTTCGGCGTTGGCGGGGTGCAGTAGAATACCAAGCAGGTATAGGATTTCTTCAGTGGTTCCGGCCCCGCCGGGAAACACAATGATGCCGTGGCCGGTGCGGACGAATGCTTCCAGACGTTTTTCGATATCCGGCATGATGACCAGATCGTTGACGATTGGGTTCGGCGATTCGGCGGCGATAATGCCCGGTTCCGAAATGCCGATATAGTGTCCGTTATTGATGCGTTGTTTGGCATGGCCGATAGTGGCCCCTTTCATCGGTCCTTTCATCGCTCCAGGGCCGCATCCGGTACAGATGTTCATTCCCCGTAATCCGAGCTCGTAACCGACTTCCTTGGTGTAATCATATTCCTCGCGGGAAATAGAATGGCCGCCCCAGCAAACGACCAGCTTAGGTTCCGTGCGGGGACGGAGAATGCCCGCATTGCGCAGAATATGAAAGACGGCGTTGGTGACGCCTTCGGAATTCTCTAGGTCGAACTTGGGATTGTCGTTAATTTCATCGCTGACGAAAATGATATCGCGCAGTACCGCGAACATATGCTCCTTGATGCCTTTGATCATATAGTCGTCGACAAAAGCACTGGCGGGCGCTCCGGCTACTTCCAATTTGATACCCCGTTCCTCCTGGATCACTTTGATGGCAAACGAGCTGTATCGTTCCAGCAATTCTTTACCGTCGTCCATATAGTTTCCACAGTTGAGCACTGCCAGCGCGCAATTATGCAATAACTGATAGAGTCCTCCCTGGCTGGTATCCAGCAGCTTGTTTACTTCGGCTTTGGATAATACAGCCAATCGCCCTTCCGGTGATATTCTGGCGTCAACGGTGACTTCTTGTGTTTTCATCGATTAAGTAGTGAACAGGTTTAATGTTTTTGACTGGTAATAAGCTGGCGCTTCGGTTTTCTGCAACGTTCTATTCTACCTTTTCAGGAATAGGGTTGATTACAAAATCTTATCGGTGTGAGTGAACGGCATTGAGGCCGAAATTGTTCAGTTGTTTTTCGAACTCGTCGATCGGAACCGGTTTGCTGAAGAAATATCCTTGATACGCTACGCAGCCGTTCTTTTTGAGGAAAGCGAGATGCTCTTCCGTCTCCACTCCTTCGGCAATTACGTTCAGACCGAAATTCTTCGCCAGATCGATAATCGTTCGTACCATGATGGCATCATTAGGATCCGAAGTGATATCTCGAACAAAGCTTTGATCGATTTTGAGTTGGGTGAGAGGTAGCTTTTTTAAATAGGAAAGTGAAGAGTAGCCGGTGCCGAAATCGTCCAAAGATAGTTTGATGCCAAGCTCTCTTAGCGCATACATTTTGTTGATTACTTCTTTCATGTCGTTTAAAACGACGCTTTCGGTCAATTCCAATTTCAACAGCGAAGCATTGATTTGATAGTTTTCGATCTTGGCGGCAACGGATTCCACGAAATCGTGTCGCCTGAACTGATGGGCGCTGACGTTGACGGCCAGATGCAGGTGGTTTGTCAATTCGTTACCGCTCCACTTCATCAATTGAATGCAAGCTTGCTCGAGTACCCAATCGCCAATTTCCAGAATAAGCGTGCTCTCTTCCGCGACCGGGATAAATTCGCCTGGCGAAACTAAGCCACGGTCTGGGTGTTGCCAGCGTATTAACGCTTCGGCGCCGATTGGAAAATTATGGTTGTTTACCTGGATCTGATAATAAATTCTAAATTGTTGATCGCTCAAACCATAATGTAAATCCGCTTCCAGTTTGGCCCGTGTTTCCACGCTCTGTTGCAAAACGGGATCAAAAAAGCGCACAGCATTGCGGCCCGAGTTTTTGGCTTGATACATAGCCAGGTCGGCATGTTTAAGCAATTCGTCCACCGATTTGGAATGACCGCTGAACAAGCATACGCCGATACTTGGCGAGCTGTGGTGTTCATGTCCTTTGATCAAATAAGGCGATGCCAATGCTCCCCGGATTTTTTCGGCGATAATGGCAGCTCTTCGCGAGGCTTCTTTACTTGCGTTGGATTTTCCGATTTCCTCTATTAGCACGACAAACTCGTCCCCGCCTAGTCTGGCGACAGTATCGATTTCCCGTGTATTGGATTTAATGCGCTTGGCAACTTCGGACAGCATTAAATCGCCGTAGTTATGGCCAAGCGTATCATTCAATGTTTTGAATTTGTCCATGTCGAGAAACAGGATTGCTCCGCATAGGCCGGTGCGTTCCGATGCGGATAACGCCAAATTAAAACGTTCGAGTAGCAGGCGTCGGTTAGGTAATTGGGTCAGCGGATCGTAAAACGCCAGATTACGGATTTCATCTTCCGCCTGTTTGCGATCGGTGATATCACTGAAAATGCCGATAAACTCGCTGGTTTCTCCCTGGTCGTTAGTCAATGCGGTAATTTTTAGCCACTTGGGATAGATCTCGCCGTTTTTTCTCCGGTCCCAAATTTCCCCTTCCCAATTACCTTCCGTTAGGATTTGTTGCCACATTCGCGCATAGAATTCCTTGTCATGGCGGCCAGAGCTGAGAATGCGCGGATTTTTGCCAACCACTTCTTGAGAGCTGAAGCCGGTGATTCTCTCGAAAGCCTGGTTGACCCTTATAATATTGCCTTCGACATCGGTGACCATGATAGCTTCATGGGTTTCAAACGTCGCGGCAGCGATGCGAAGTTCTTCTTCCGCTTTTTTCCGCTCAGTGATATCCAATGAAACGCCAAGCAAGTATTCTGGCTGCCCCGCAGAGTCCCGTAAAGCGACTTTGCGGGTATATAGGTAACGGTTTTCCCCATTGGTTGTTTTGATGACTTCTTCAGGAATTTCTTCAATACCGCTAGAAGCGAAAACTTGGCGGTCTCTCGAGGTCAAGGCGTCAGCCTGTTCACGGGGAAAAAAGTCATAATCGTTTTTTCCGATTAAATCGTCCGCGGAAGAACCCAGCAATTCTGCGCCGGTGCGATTGATGAGCTCGAATCTTAAATCATCGGCACGTTTCAAAAATACCATTGCCGGGATGTTGTCGACGATCGAATCCATCAACTGTTTGGCGCGACGTAATTTTTCTTCGGTTTGCTTGCGTTCGCTAATATCCCGGATAAAAGCGAAAAATTGTTGGGTTTCGGTCATATAGTTGACTGAAATTTCCAGGTCAATTAAGTGTCCCTGTTTATGTTTATGGCGGGTTTCAAATTGGTCGTAACCCTGATTGATGATTTTTTCGATATGAGCCCGAATTTGCTCTTTATGTTCATTTGCCTCCAATTGGCTGATGTGCATCCGCTTAAGTTCGTCGATTGAGTAGCCCGATATCTCGGCATAGGCTTGATTGGCTTCAAGCAGATTGCCTTCCATATCGTTCATCCAGAATCCGTCGTGAGCGGTGTTGACGACTATATGATGGCGTTTTAATAGAGTTTCAGTTTGTCGGTAGAAGGAAATATCTATCCCGGTTGCTAAAATGCCGATTAATTGATTGTTTTCATTGACGACTCGAGAAATTTGAAAATCGATCGGAGTTCGCCCCTCTCCCATTGTAACGGTCAAATTGCTACGGTGCAGCCGACCTTGCTTGATCGCCTCGATAGCGTGGTTTAGCTCCGTTTCGGCACTCGGATCATAGGACCACCAGGGAATCGAACAAAAGTGTTTACCTATAAGGTGTTTCCTTTGGAGACGGCTATGTTGTAGGGCAGAGCCGTTGACTTCTCGAATCATCGCATCGTCATCCAACAATGCAACGTACGAGAATGAATTATTAAAAATCTGTTGAACCGGTTTGATGTTAAGTTGCAATTGAAACTGGTTGTCTGTTTTCAGGGACTCTGCAGTTTGTCGTTGACCGCGAGCGCGGTATCGGTCCATTGCTTCAACACTGAAGCAAACAACCAGACTGGCTACTAAGAAAATTAGATGCGACTGCCATTCGTTGAACGCGTTGGCAAATGAGAAATAAGGAAAAAGACGTGTAAAAGAGGAAGCAAACAGGCTGAGAGCAACGGTAAATAAGGCTGGACCGAGGCTCAAACCGATAGCGGAAAGGGTAACCGCTGGAAAAAAAATGAGATAGTGTAACTCCGTACTTTCGGTTCCGATAGCCTGGTCTACCGTAAGGGCGACCACTGCCAGCAGGAATGCAAAAAAATAGTCCTGAATACCGTTATGCTTAGATGAAAGAATTGCGGTTAAGAATTCAGGAGTTTTTTCATTCATAAAACCGAAGCGGGGTAAACTAAGCTCGCAAAGAGCTAAAGTATAGAACAAAAAATAACTTGGATATTTAGGCTGTCCGTTATAGATGGAGTAAAAGCGCTAATTCGCACCGTTAAAGTATTAAGTTAGATTGTTAGCAATAGGGAAAGTTTACGCTTTCCAATCGAGTCGAATATCCGAAAGGAGTACTCTCAGTAACCGGGCGATGCCGAATTGACCAAATGATTACCAAAATTGTTGAAATAACCGCAAAAACAAGCTGAAAAGGCCAACGAGTTGAGGATGCCCGAGAAAGTGCGTGAAATAGCCAAATTTCAGTTAATTGACAGGGACGAGTCTGGCAAATGCCGTAGATCATTAAAATCAGGCCGAATTTAAGTAACAAACTCATTTTTGAGTCAATAAATATGCCAGTTTTAGCGGCATATTGCCGCGCGACACTATGCCACATTTCTATTTTAGCTAATCCCGATTAGACTGAACTTGACTCTTGTATGCGTACCCTGTTAAAGGGAAACATGAGTTAAACCCCTTCCTATTAATGCGGTCTCTCGGCCGCATTTTTTTGTCTGAGCCATAGTTGCAAGCACGGAAAATAAGGCGCAAATTGCGACCATCAACAGAATCGTCGGACCGGTGTCGCCGATTGTCTATCGGCTCACCGGTTTGCCGTAGGAGTTGGCTCAGTAATCATTCTTTACAGCACGATTCGGGATCATCGTTCTGTTGCTGATATCGGTACAAAGCAACCCCGGCGGCAATTCCGAGACCAAATAAAATCAGCGGGTGTTTGATGGCAGTATGCAGAATTTTTTTGCCTAGCCCGGCGCTTGCCGCGGCGGTTCCGGCTTTGGCTGCAATTGCACCGTGATTGCTATGTGAGCTCATGATATTTTCCTGTTTACAGTAAAAGAAACTGACGATTATGGCTTGTCGGTTTTCGGGGCCGAGTTCAATTCATCGGCATAAAGTAGTTGATAGATATTTTTACAACCCTCGCAGCAGAAATACAAGAGCTTGTTGTCCTTAGTCAACACGGTGAAAGCATTTAATTCAACCGGCAGGCTGCATAAAGCGCAATGTTGAGGGGTATGTTTTTTCATAATTTTCAGGAGCGATATAGGGTCGCGTCGAACGGAACAGCTCGGCGGACTATGCCGGATGCGATCGAGAACTTAAATCCATTTCTCAAAAAATAATCCGGACATTGCCAACAAAGTCGGTTGGTTAACAGGTCTGATAATCAACATAGGGCGTGAGTTAACTGATTATTGTAACGATTGAGCATTGAAATTCAAACTTATCTTCAGATTATAAAATGATCCGATTGGCGAAAATAATACGTTGATGTTTGCAGTTTATACATTACCGGTACGAATTTAGGTATGCAGTAGTCATCAAAAAAAGCGGCCGGGAGGCCGCATATAAGAAGGAAGGATAGATAACTCAATGTCTCCAGGGAAGGAGAACTGCTTTGAGTGGATAACAATATAATAACAGCGTAGGGTAATGAAAATGCGGCATAGTGTCGCGCGGCAATATGCCGCTTTAGTTGGCATATTACATGCTGATAAATTTAGTTTGCCTTCAGTTTTTGTACAAAAATAGGCGAATTTCTTTGATTTTCTGCGCGATATAACATAGTTCTAGTCAAACCGCGCATTAATCTCCGCTGTGATTTTCAGACCGATCTTAATTTCAATTGCGGGTTATTTTTTAAACGCAAATATTCGACCGCAAAGGATGCCGTTTTTTTCATATCGATAATGGATTTGCCGGAAGTCCGAGGGCTTATATTTTCCGAAAATGGTGCGCCTTTTTGTAAAGTTATGGCGAACAAAAAAAATGCGGCCTGGGCCGCATTAATAGAAGGGTATTTGAAAACTCTTTATCCCAGGAGGTTGGGAGCGCATTTAAGAGTTGTGCTTAGTTTAGTCAGCTTTAATCGTGGTGAAAATGTGGCATAGTGTCGCGCGACAAATTGTCGCTATAGGAGTCGTAAATGGAAAGACGTCGGGCTTTGTTAATCGTTGATCTTTATTCCACGCTGACTTTGCTGATGGGGACCGGTCGGTAATAGGGACGAGAGACGGTGAATGATTAATGCCACAAACCGCCAATGTGCCAACGCGGAGGACGTTTGACCTTTCGGATTTGTAGATCACCGCCAGGAAACAATTGCTCGAAAGCTTGCTGCAAAGGGGAAAAGTTGTCTGGTACTTTTAGTTCCATTAGGCGCCGGACCCTTTCCTGGGTTGGCGGATGAGTACGCAACAGAGAGGGTTCGGGGATTTTTCTACCAGGAAAAAACAAACGCTCGAACCAGTTACTTTGTGCATTTTCTATTTTTACCAGAGCCCGTGCCAAGCCCTCCGGATCGCCGGTTAACCTGACCGCATTCAAGTCAGCATCATATTCGCGGGTACGGGATAGGCCTAATTGAGCCAATGCGCATATATTAGGCGACAAAATCAATAAACCGATAGCAAACCAGTTGATGCTGACTTCGGAAAGCAGAATCAGTGGCAGGTTCAATAACAGCAATAGTTGGCCGAATAGTGAAAGTATGCTGGTGAGGCGGCTAAACATATCGGCAAGTCCCATGACGCCCATATCGTTATTGCGGACATGGCTGATTTCATGAGCGAATACCCCGACCAATTCGTCATTGCTCAACACGCGTAGCAAGCCGTCGCTGACCGCAATACTGGCATTGGCCGGACGTCCGACCGAGAAGGCATTAAGGATACTACTAGGGAGATAATAAAGCGTCGGAACGTGGTTCAATCCCGCTCTTCGGCTTAATTCATATGCGACGGCATGAAGAAAAGGGGCTTGACGATCGGATAACGGAAAGGCGCCGTATAAACGCATAATCAGTTGCGGGGTAAACCTGGGACTTAAAAACAGTAGCAATGTAGCGGTTACGGCCAAAATAATCAGACCCTCGATGCCCCATAATAAAAAACCCAACAATAGTAGAAGTCCACCCATCACTGTCAGTAACATCAAGGTTTGCAGTTTGTTTGCCAGTGCATGTTGATTCCAATTATCCAAATCCAGCGCCATAAGCGATACCGTATTGTTTGAGATTTTGGGACGTTCTACTGTAACCGAGAGTTTGCCGTTAGGGCCAGACAATCTTCAATGAGCAGCTCAGTTCATTTTGGGTTGCCGCTGGTTATCCAGATCCTTGATCAGCCGATAATCGCTGCCGAGTATCCAGCATTCTTAAAAGGTCAGAAGTCCCAATAACAGAGTGATGTCGGGATATCGGAGTTTTGCTTCCGGAGATTATAAATAACGCCCTCGAAAGGAGGGCGTTAAATAATTAACCGACGCTTATCGGATGATCAGATAAAAATATCTTCCATTGCGGTTGATATGCAACAGCAACTCGTTCTCCGAGCGGCTTAAAGCCTTTTGCAAGTTCTCCAGATTGTAAACGCGCACCCGGTTTGCGCCCATGATCACGTCGCCGGGGCGTAAACCGCTGTAGGCTGCAATCGAATTGGGAGCGACTTGAGTTATCAACACGCCTTCGCCTTTCGGATTGTTCTCCAATTGAACGCCTTCCAACATTTTATGCTGAGTGATGGCTGCCGCGGCTTTGGCTTTCTCAAGTTTAACGCTGAACGTACGCTCTTTACCTTCGCGTATTACGCCTAATAAAAGCGTTTCGCCGATTGATCGAACTGCAATTTGGCTGCGTAGTTGACCTGTCGACCGGGTTTTTTGGTTATCGACGCTGACGATAACATCGCC
>JBNLEI010000234.1:0-32464 GCA_050304855.1 Methylococcaceae bacterium | reverse complement strand
CACGCCCTTTGATGTCCGGCAAGCTGACAGTCACTTGGCGGTCGAAACGGCCGGGCCTTAACAATGCTTTATCCAATACATCGGCGCGGTTGGTTGCGGCAATCACGATAATTCCCTCGTTTCCGCTGAAGCCGTCCATTTCTACCAACAATTGGTTTAGGGTTTGCTCGCGCTCGTCGTTTCCGCCGCCCATGCCGGAACCCCGGTGGCGGCCAACGGCATCGATTTCATCGATGAAGATGATGCAAGGAGCGCGTTTTTTTGCTTGCTCGAACATATCCCTGACTCTGGATGCGCCGACGCCGACAAACATTTCAACGAAGTCGGAGCCTGAAATCGAGAAAAAGGGAACGCCCGCTTCACCCGCTATGGCTCTGGCCAGTAAGGTTTTGCCTGTGCCGGGAGGGCCTACCATCAGCACACCGCGTGGAATTTTACCGCCGAGAAATTCGTATTTGCCCGGATCTTTCAGGAAATCGACCATTTCTACGACATCCTCTTTAGCCTCTTCCACGCCTGCGACGTCACTAAAACCGACCTTAACCTGATTTTCTTCCAGTAATTTAGCCCGGCTTTTGCCAAAGCCCATTTGCCCGCCCGGGCCGCCTCCGGCCTGTTGGCGGCGCATGAAGTAAATCCATACCGCGATTAGCAGGAATATAGGGCCCCATGACATAAAGAACTGCATGAAAGCAGAGGGTTTCTGTGGTTTGGTGACTTTGATTTTAACCCCATACTGCAACAACTCGTCGATCATATGCGGATCATTGGGGTTGTAAGTAGTGAATCTCTCGCCATTGGTGCGGCGGCCGTCAACAACATCGTCATCAATAGTGACTTCGGCAACCGCGCCGTTACGAATATCTTCGATAAAGTCTGAATAGGACAGCGCGTAATTTCGTTCGTAACTAGGACCGGAGCGATTGAACATCGAAATAACGACGGTGACAATCACGGTCAACATGAAGATTCTAATAATGTGTGCTTTCATGCTTCAACCTCTTTGTAAGCAGTGATTCCGTTTGTGCCGGTAAATATCTTAAGGGGCACTAAGTTCCGTGAGCAGAGTTTATCACGACTATTCTCAACTAAATACTGTTAGACTATAAACTGATAGCATACAGCGGAAAATCTCACTTTTTCCGGCTGGCTAATAGTCATAGTTTGAAATTTAGCCGGTAATAACTTTTATTTGTCTTGTTTTATCTCAAGAAGTTCATCGCTAGGAGCTAATGTCAAGAAGGATGTTCGTTACACTAGTTAATTATAGAAGACCGAGTAAATATCGAATATCAACCTTATTTTACTTATTCAGTTCGTTACTTGGAGAACATCTATAATTCAATTGCAGTGACTAGCGACTTGTTTTCAAGGTGAGAGTCAAAACGTCGAGTTTCAAGTTCTGGCCAATGGCAAGCCTGATTGATAGAAAGTCGGGGACAGTTTTTTTTGAAGGTTGAAAACGGTTAAGCTACAAACCGGATCACATTGAAGGTAACACTAAGAGGTGAAGATGAAGGAGATACTGATTGGCGGTAACAATAACGCGCAATTGCGCATGAACGCCGCGATGGGTAATCGGCACGGTATGATTTCGGGCGCCACCGGAACCGGTAAAACTGTGACGCTACAAGTATTGGCGGAAGGCTATTCGCGTCTTGGTGTACCGGTTTTCATGGCGGATATCAAAGGAGACTTGTCCGGCATCGCCAGACCCGGAAAGGCGCACGAAAAAATCAGCCAACGTGTTGAGTTGATAAAAATCGAGGATTTTCAATTTCGCCCCAATCCGACGGTATTTTGGGATATATTTGCCCGTAATGGCCATCCGGTTAGAACCACGATTTCCGACATTGGGCCGCTATTACTCGGTCATTTATTGGAGTTGAACGATACCCAGTCCGGAGTCATATACAGTTGTTTTAAAATCTCCGACGACCAGGGTATGTTGTTGTTGGACCTGAAGGATCTCCGTTCTATGCTGACCTGGATGGCAGATAATGCCAAAGAGTTAAAAGCCGAATACGGTAATATTTCATCCAGCAGCATTGGGGCTATTCAGCGTCGGCTGTTGGTGCTCGAAGAACAAGGAGCGACGGACTTTTTCGGCGAACCGGCAATACAATTGGAAGATTTTTGCCGAACCGACTTTTCCGGAAATGGTGCGATCAGCATATTGGATGCGACCGATTTAACGGCCAAGTCTCCCCGGTTATATGCGGCATTCTTATTATGGATGCTGTCGGAACTGTTTGAGACATTGCCTGAAGTGGGAGATGCCGAGAAACCTAAGTTCGTGCTGTTTTTTGATGAGGCGCATTTATTGTTCGATCAGGCGCCCAAAGTATTAATCGATAAAATCGAACAAATAGTTCGTTTAATTCGTTCGAAAGGCGTCGGCGTATATTTTATCAGTCAAAGTCCGTTAGACCTTCCTGAAAGTATATTGGGACAATTGGGCATGAAGATTCAGCATGCGCTAAGAGCATACACGCCCAAAGATCGGAAAGTGATTAAGGCCGTGGCAGAAACCTTCCGAAGTAATCCGCAATTGGACACGGAAGCGGTTATTCAAGAGTTGAAAACGGGGGAAGCATTGGTTTCCGTTTTAAACAAAGACGGAAGTCCGACGCCTGTTGAACGGATATTGATTCGTCCGCCGGAATCGCAAATCGGTGCGCTAACTGATACGGAACGAAACGAAATTATAGACAGGTCGCCTTACAAAGGTCGCTACGATCAAGTTGTCGACAGGGATTCGGCTTATGAAATGTTAAAGAAAAAGGCCGAGCAAATGCAGATTGATGAACGGATCGAAGCGGATACCGCTTCTTCTCGAAGTCGCCGCGGTAATAACCGCCAAACGGTCGGCGAAGCGCTGCTAAAGAGCGCTGCCCGTACTATAGGCAGTCAGATTGGGCGTCAGATTATACGCGGAATAATGGGGTCTTTACTCGGGGGGCGGCGTTAAACGAGTCGTTCAGCCAAAGAAAAGCATTTAGGAAAATTGATTTACAGTCGATTGGGCGATGGCGGCGGAATGTCGCCATCGCTTAGGATAATTGATAGTTGTATAGATGGTTGGCAAATTGATCGGGTTCGTCAACCAACCATCAGGCAAGACGCTATCCTTCCTAGTTATTGTTGCATGGATGCGCCGCACTTGCCTTCGCCGCATTTGCCTTCCATTCCTTTCATTTTGTCAGCCTTATCGGAAGGCATCGGTTTATTGCCGGCGCATTTGCCTTCGACCGCTTTTTCTTGATTGTTTTGCATCATAGATGAACCGCATTTGCCTTCGCCGCAGGAGCCATCTTTCATTTTAGAGGAGCCGCCTGCATTTTCATCGGATTTTGCGGTTTGCATGTAGCCGGAAGACAGTTCGGTCAGGGCAAAAGGGTTGTTGCTTTCATCCAGAGAATCGCTTGCTTGTGCCGAGCTTATAGCGAGTCCGGATACGAGAGAAGTGCCTAACGCAACAGCTAAAGGGCTATGTTTTATTTTTTTCATAGGTTCTCCTAATAGATTGAGTGAAATTGCTGATCTTGATGAATCAGTTCGGAAAGAATGGAATTGCGCTTATGTGACTCTAAAAAAACATCCCGGTTCAATTTTGTATTGGAGGAATTTAGTGGGGATCAGAGAGTTAATTGAAGCGGCCAAAAAACAATTCAATTGAGTTTAGAACCAGGGAATTGACTTAGAAGCGAGTTCTTGAAAAACGAGAGCAATGGAGTATAGAACAAAGGGGGTGAAAAAAACTCCCCTGCCGCATGCAACAAGGGAGTTTTTAGCTGAATTATTCGATCTTATTGTTGAAGTCTCTAGCTTTTTCCAGAACTGCAGCTTCAGCTTCTGGAGTAGTTGCTGATTGGTATTGCAAATGCTCTGTTTCTCTACCTTTCAGTAACAATACGAAAGCAATCATTAAAACTGCAGATACTGCTACAACAATTGTGTAAGTATTGCTTTGTTTTTCTTCAGCCATTTTCATAATCCTCTTGGTATTTATTGTAATAATTAACCCTTAAATACGTCGTAAAGGGGGCAACTCGAGTTGCTTGTCGAATATCTTAGTTTTGTTTCTTAAGTCGACGGGGCTATTTGTATCACGGCAAAAGGTTTTATGTCAAAACTAAAATTCACAATAAGCCTGTTTTTATTTTTGCTATGCTTTAACCACAAAAAAAATTAATTAAATAAGGGGGCTAGGTGTTTGAAATTGCAGAGCTAGGACACACTGTCAGTAAGTCGGTGTACAGGGAAAAAGTTGCGGTTTTGCGGACGCAATTGCTATTAACCCAACAAAAACTGAAAAACTGTGATTTTCCTGTAATTATTTTGATTTCGGGAGTCGACGGGGGCGGCAAAGGGGAGGTGATTAATCTCCTCAATGAATGGATGGATCCCCGCTATATGAGAACTATCGCTTTCGGCGAGCCTTCTGATGAAGAGGTTGAAAGACCTTCGTTCTGGCGCTTCTGGCGCACTTTGCCCCCAAAAGGAACAATAGGTATTTATGTCGGTTCATGGTATAGCGAGCCTTTGGCGCAACGGGTTTATCAGGAAACCGGAGACGATCAATTACAAGTACAATTATTGCATATTCGTCAATTGGAACAGCTGTTGAGCGATGACGGAGCGCTCATTATCAAATGTTGGCTTCATTTAAAAAAAGACGATCAGAAAAAGCGTTTGAAAGCGTTGCAAAAAAACCCGGAAACCCGTTGGCGTGTGACCGAGAAAGACAAAAAGCATTTGACGCTTTACGACGACTTTGTCACCGTGGCTGAAAAGGTTTTGGCGGAAACCAGTACTGGCGCGTGCCCTTGGTTAATTGTTGAAGGTTCCGATATCCGTTACAGCAGTTTGACGGTAGGCCAACATATTCTGAATCGGATCGAACAGCATATCGCCCAACGCAAAGCTTCTAATGAGCTAAATGAGACGGCCGATTGGGAAATCGTTAATCATGTCAGCCAGCAAAGCCTGCTCGATTCTCTGGATTTATCGAAGAAGCTGGACAAGAAAGACTATAAACAGGAGTTGGCTAAATACCAGGGCAAAATCAGTACCCTGGTGAGACAAGCTTATCAACTCAAACGATCCAGTATTTTGGTCTTTGAGGGTTGGGATGCGGCAGGTAAAGGCGGGGCTATAAGACGACTGACTCATGCGATGGACGCTCGAAATTATCAGGTGATGTCCGTTGCCGCACCGACCGATGAGGAACAGGCTCATCATTATTTATGGCGTTTCTGGCGCCATATTCCGCGTGCCGGTAAAGTCACTATTTACGATCGGAGCTGGTACGGTCGGGTTTTGGTGGAACGAGTGGAAGGTTTTGCGAGCCGCAAGGAATGGCAACGGGCTTACTCTGAAATCGTCAATTTCGAAGAAGCATTGGTTGATCACGGTATTGTACTGTTAAAATTCTGGCTGCATGTCGATCAGGAAGAACAATTGCGTCGGTTTAAGGAAAGAGAAAAAATCAGTTATAAGCAGCACAAGATCACTGAAGAGGATTACCGTAACCGAGAAAAATGGGATGCCTATCAACTAGCGGTCAATGAAATGATCGCGAGAACCAGCACCCGCATGGCGCCGTGGGTCATGGTGGAAGGTAACGACAAATATTATGCTCGCGTGAAGATATTGAAATCTTATTGCGAACGGATGGAACAAATGCTTGATGAATGCGATTCCAAGAAAAATAAGGGGAAGGACTAGTGTGCAAAGAGCTTAATAAGTGGGGGAAACTCGTTGCGATCTTTTTCTCGATATCACTAACGAATGGCTGTAGCGTACTGATTTCATCTTCTCTGGAAAATTTAGGCGGAAATTTACAGCAAGCAATGCTAAATTCCGATGATCCCGAGATGGTCGCAGAAGCGATGCCGGCATATGTATTGTTGCAGGAAGCTTTATTGGAAAACGATCCTGCTGATGAACAGTTATTGGCTTCCACCGCAAGACTGTATACGGCTTATGCCGCGCTATTGACGAATGGCGAACTTGCCAAAGTGCGGCGACTGAATAATAAAGCATTGCGTCTCGCCTCACGGGCCGCGTGTCAACATAAAAACGCGTTTTGCAACTTACCCGAGCTGACGTTCACTGAATTTTCCGCAATCATCGATAAAGCCGATGCGGCCGATTCGGACTATCTTTATTTACTGGGGTCGGCGTGGGCCGGATGGATACAGGCTAACAAAGACGATTGGCGGGCTGTGGGGCAACTGGCTCAGGTAAAAGCGGTCATGAATCATATCGTTCAACTCGACCAAAACTACCGTGAGGGAGAGGCTTACTTATATCTGGGGATATTGGAAAGTATTTTGCCGCCGGCCTTAGGCGGTAAGCCGGATATCGCTCGAGGTTATTTTGAAAAAGCCAGACAGTTGTCGGGGGATAAAAACCTGATGGTCTTAGTGCTTTACGCACAGCATTATGCTCGCATGATGTTTGATCGCGAGCTTCACGATAGCTTATTAAATAGCGTTATCACTGCCAATCCTCGACAGAAAGGGTTAACATTAACCAACACGCTGGCGCAGAAACGGGCTGCCGACCTGTTGCAGAGTGCCGATGACTATTTTTGATGACCGACCGAAATTTATGAACGTTCATTTTCTCAAAGCCTTATTGTTGCCCCTGTTGCTTGTCGGATATCTTAATCCGGCTTTCGCTTTCACTTTCAAAATCGCTACGCTATCGCCCGATGGCTCGTATTGGGTGCAAAAACTGCGTGACGGCGGAGAGGAAATTACACGTCAAACCGCCGGTCGGGTTAAGTTTAAGTTTTATCCCGGCGGTGTGATGGGGGATGATGTCGGCGTACTGCGCAAAATGCGATTGCGTCAACTGCATGGCGCAGCAGTCACGAACGCGGTCTTGAGTTCTATTTATCCGGATATTCAGCTTTACAATCTGGTTTTAAAATTTCATAGTCTGCAAGAGGTCGATTACGTCAGACAGCGGATGGATGGCGAACTTATGCAGGGCCTGGAATCGAAGGGTATCGTTCCATTAGGCTTCGCCGAAGTCGGCATGGTCTATGTAATGTCGACAATACCGGTGCAGACACTCGACCAGATGCGCAGTAATAAGGTTTGGGTGCCGGACGACAATCAAGTGGTGTTGGAGGCCATGAAGGCCTTTTCCATTTCGCCGATTCCGTTGCCGTTGCGGGATGTTCTGATGGGGCTTCAGACCGGTATGATCGATGTCGTTGCCGGTTCCCCGGTCGGCGCTTTGGCATTGCAATGGCACACAAAAGTGAAATATGTTTCGGATATTCCGCTGTTGTACGCTTTTGGGGTACTGGTGTTGGATGAGGATGCCTTCAAGAGAATCTCAAAAGAGGATCAACAGATTGTACGTACGGTCATGGCTGAAGTGATCGGCGAAATCGATCGGCACAGTCGGGAGGATAATCTGCAGGCTGCCGAAGCATTGAAAAAACAGGGCATCGTATTCTTGAAACCGACCCCGGAAGCCGCCGACGAACTCAGACGAACCATCGTTAGCGCCAACCAAAAAATCGAACAGGACGGAAAAATGTCGCCTGACAAGGTGAAGGAATTAAACGATTATCTGTCCGAATTCAGGCAACGGAAACAATGAGACTGACGATCTTCAGTAAAATTCACCGCTTGTGGCTGAAGAGCGAGACGTTTGTCCTTGTTCTATTATTTCTTTCTCTGATTGTTATCGCCGTAGCTCAGATCGTCATGCGCAATATTTTTTCCAGCGGCATAATCTGGGCCGAGTCCTACGTGCGCGTCAGTGTGCTTTGGTTGGCTATGATTGGGGCAATGATCGCCAGTCGCGACGGGCGGCATATTTGCATCGATGCGATGGTTAGAAAGTTTCCGCGATCGGTTCAACAGGTGGCTCGACGGATTACGGCTTTATTCACGGCAATCATCTGTCTCGTGATTACTTGGTATAGCCTGGAGTTTATCGTGCAGGAATACCAGTACGGCGGAATCGCGTTCGCGTTCGTGCCGAATTGGGTGTGCGAGGCGATCATTCCGTTTGCATTCATAGTTATCGCAGTTCGCTACTTGGTTGTCGCCCTGCGTTCCGTTACTCACCAAGCCCCTTAATGCGATGACAATTTTTGCCATTATTATCATTATCGTAATGATGTTGCTTGGCGCGCCTTTGTTCGTGCTGATTTTGGCTGCCACCATGCTGGGGTTTATCAATTCCGACGTCGATTTGGCAATCATTGCGGCGGAACTTTACCGGATTGCCGAAACCCCTTTGCTGCTGGCGTTACCGCTATTCACTTTTGCCGGCTATATTTTGTCCGAAAGCAATACATCAGAACGGATTCTGCGGCTGAGCCGCGTGTTTTTCGGCTGGCTGCCTTCAGGTTTGGCTATCGTCTCGTTGGTCGCCTGTGCGGTGTTTACTGCATTTACCGGCGCGTCCGGTATTACCATCGTAGCGTTAGGCGCTTTGTTGCTACCGGCGTTAATCAAAGACGGTTATCGGGAAAAATTCAGTCTGGGCTTGGTGACTACAACCGGAAGTTTGGGGTTATTGTTGCCGCCTTCGGTGCCGTTGATTCTGTATGGGATCATCGTGCAACAAATGGACCTGGGACAAAACTTTACCTTGCCGGAACTGTTCATGGCGGGTCTGTTGCCGGGACTGTTGATGATTCTGTTGCTGGCGCTATGGACCGGCTGGACTAACCGGCGTTTACCGCTTCAGAAAACGGCTTTTTCCGTTTCAGAAGCGATTTCGGCCATAAAGCAGGCCGGTTGGGAATTGCCGTTGCCGTTTTTCATCATTGCCGGGATTTTTGGAGGCTTGCTGACGATTTCCGAAGTGGCGGCTGTTACTGCGCTTTATGTCATGGTGATTGAAACGTTCATTTACCGGGAAATCAAACTGCGGAATCTGGTTAAGGTGATTACCGAATCATTACAAATGGTGGGCGGAATTCTATTGATATTGGGCGTTTCAATGGCGTTCACTAACTATCTGATCGATGCGCAAATTCCGATGCATTTGTTTGAGTGGGTTAGCGCCAATGTCCACGATAAATTGACATTCCTCATTCTGCTCAACATATTTCTCTTATTGTTGGGCGCGATTTTGGATATTTTTTCCGCGCTGGTTATTGTCGTGCCGCTGATCGTGCCGATCGCGCTGAACTACGGGGTCCACCCGATTCATCTCGGCGTGATTTTTCTGGCTAATATGCAGATCGGTTATTTCACCCCGCCGGTCGGCATGAACTTATTCATTGCTAGTTACCGCTTCAAGAAACCGATTACTGAGCTTTATCAAGCCACGATACCGTTCATGTTGATCTTGCTGTTAGCAGTTATTATCATCACGTATGTGCCATGGCTCAGCACTTGGTTTATTACATAAACAAAAGAATCATCAACTGGGCGGAAATGATTCTGAGGATCATGACTAACGGATAGACCGTCGCATAAGCAATGGCAACCGCTGGCGAGGCGTTGAAACTATTGGCGAATGCCAGCGCCGGCGGGTCGGTCATGCTGCCGGCCAACAGACCGCAGATGGAAAGAAAATTGAGCTGGAAATAAAGACGGGCGAGCAACGAAATCAGCAACAAAGGCAGCAGGGTAATCATCGCCGCGAATCCCAGCCATTTTAGGCCGTCTCCTTCCACCAGCGTGGCGATAAACTGGTCGCCCGCATTCAGCCCGACACAGGCCAGAAACAGGACGATGCCGATATCTTTCAAAATAATATTCGAACTCTTCGGCATGTGCCAGGTCATTGTTCCCCAACTATCGATTCTGCTCAGAATAATCGCGATAATCAGCGGTCCACCGGCCAGACCCAGTTTGACGGCGGAAGGGATGCCCGGAATATAAAGCGGCCAACTGCCGAGGATCACGCCTAACGTGATGCCGATAAAAATCGGCATCACCTGAGGATGATTGATCGCTTCCAGCGAGTTACCCAGTATTTTTTCGATATTGTCGAGCGCTTCCTTGGAGCCGACGACATGCAACTCGTCGCCGAAATGAATTCGGGTCGAGCGGTTCGGAATCCATTCGGCCCCCGTACGCTGAATTCTGGAAATCGAAACCGCGTAATAGGTTTTCAATTCGCCGATGGTTTTGCCGATGATGTCTTTGTTGGTGACGACGAAACGTTGAACGAACAGACTATTGGTAATCTCCTTCAGGTTCAGTGGCGAATCGGGGCCGATCAGCATTTTCAGTTTGTCCAGGTTTTCCGGGTTACCGACCAGCCTGATGGAATCGCCGGTTTGCAGAATCGTCTCATTAGTGACAATGTTAACCTGACCGTCATGGTGGATGCGCGTGACGATGGCTCTCATGGCGTCGAAAAAAGGGATTTGCGATACAGTCAGCCCGTTTATATTGGGATTTTTGATAACCAGGTCTTTCCAGATCGGGCGATTAACCGATTGTTTCTGCTGTTGGTTGAAGTCGCGGGCTTCGCGGTCAACATCGACGGCGAACAGGCGTTTGATGATCAGCATCGACAAAATGATCCCGACCACCCCGAACGGATAAGCCACCGCATAACCCAGCCCCGGCTTTTTTAGCGTGCCGGGATCGATATTCGGTAACTGGCCCAAGATCTCCTGTGCCGTCGCGAGCGAAGGCGTGTTAGTCGTGGCCCCGGAGAACAAACCAACGGCAACCGGTATCTCGATGCCGCCGAATATGCTGATCAAGTAAGTTGTCGCCGCACCCAGCAGCACGATGGCTGCAGCCAAAATGTTCAGGTGGATGCCGTAATGCTTGAAGGAATTGACGAAACCTGGGCCGACCTGAAGGCCGATGGCGTAGACAAACAGTATCAAACCGAACTCACGTACAAAATGCATCAGATGGCTATCCAGCGAAATGCCGAAATGGCTGAAGGCGATGCCGGAAAACAGTACGCCGGCGATACCCAGCTGTAATCTGAAAATGGGGATTTGCCCGAGAGCAAGCCCTGTAGAAATTACCAGGCTGAGGATTAATATCGAATAGGAAATTGAATGAGGGTCGAACCAGTCCATTTATTTGTCCGGAGTCATGTCGGAAAAGAGCTGGTTTTATGGTATTACAAAAACCGTTCGGATACACCGTCATATTATTATCGGATGTTATCCATTAAAATGACGGCTTTTCTAATACCGCAACCGTCACCCATTATTCAACAATTATCATGGATATTTTTCAAGCGATCGCATTGGCTTTATTGCAGGGTTTAACCGAGTTTCTTCCGATTTCCAGTTCGGCGCATTTGATATTGCTACCGGTTATTTCCGGGTGGGAGGATCAAGGACTGGCGTTCGATGTAGCGGTACATGTCGGCACATTGACTGCCGTGGTGGCTTTTTACCGGAGAGATCTATACGAAATCATCGGTGCCTGGATCGGATCTTTATTCGGCAAAGGACTCAGCGACGACGCCAAATTGGCTTGGTATGTCGGTTTGGGAACCGTTCCGGTTGGCTTGGTCGGTATTTCCCTGCCCGATGCCGTTAAAGAGGCTTTGCGGTCTCCGCTGGTGATTGCCGCGGCGACCATTGTATTTGCCCTGTTGCTGTGGCTGGCGGAAAAGCAGGCCAAAGAACAACGAAGCCGCATTACTTTGCTAGATGCCGTTGTAGTCGGTTTGTTTCAGGCCATTGCTTTGATTCCCGGAACGTCCCGTTCCGGAATTACGATTACCGCCGGTCTATTGACCGGTTTACGCCGGGAACAGGCGGCGCGATTCTCCTTTTTGCTGTCGATTCCGGTGATCGCGTTGGCGGGCCTGCTGCATGCCGTCGACTTATATAAAAGTCCCGAGCCGGTGCAATGGGAGTTGATAGCGGTGGGAGCCGCCGTGTCTGCTGTGGTGGCTTATTTGACCATCGGCTGGTTTTTAAAATTGCTGGAAAAAATCGGTATGCTGCCCTTTGTTTTTTACCGCCTAATACTCGGCGTCGTCCTGTTCGCCGTATTTCTCTGAGAGTTTCAGCAATACGAATACCGCGCCGGTGCCGCCGTCTTTCGGCGGTGCCGAACAAAACGCCAGCACGTCTTTATGTTGGCGTAGCCATAGGTTGATATCGTTTTTAAGTACTGGGTGATTATCCGGAGAACGGTAGCCTTTACCATGAATGATATGAACGCAACGGCAACCGTCTTCGACGCAGTGATGCAAAAAATTCAATAGTTGTCGTTTGGCTTCTTGGCTGTTCAAACCATGCAGGTCGATATCGGCATCCAGTCCGTAATAGCCTTTACGCAATTTTTTCAAAACGTTTTTTTGCAAACCGGGCGCGATAAAGCCGACTCTGTCCTCGTGACTTAAAGTTTCCAACGAAGAGTCCACCAGGTTTTCCAGCGGATCTTCTCGTTCCAGTATCTGCGGTTTGGGGCGGGGACGAGGTTTTTGTTCCGGTTTTAACAGAACGTGATCTTTTTTAACCGTCGTGACTTTTCCGACGCTTTGTCTGAATAAAGCGGAGTCTTCTGCAGAAAGTGTTTTTTTGGCCACGCGGATGCTGCTTCTAATGGTTTATCGGGATGAATAAAATTAAGAATTTTCATTAATATTCAAGGTATTATAACAAAGTTAGAGAACCAGTCGGCAAATGGATAATACGCAAACTGATTTTTGCCTGCTTTTTTTGCTAATATGGCGGATTTTATAGCGTTTTGGATCAGTATGCACATTCTCATCAGCAATGACGACGGTTATTTGGCACAGGGGCTTGTCACGTTGGCTGAGTCATTAGCTCGTTTTGCGAAGGTGTCGGTCGTGGCGCCAGACAAAAACCGCAGCGCAGCCAGTAATTCGTTAACGTTGGAATTGCCGTTGCGCGCCATTCCGTCGGAAAATGGTTTTATGCGTGTCGACGGCACTCCGACCGATTGTGTGCATTTGGCGGTTACCGGTTTATTGGAAGAGGAGCCCGATATGGTAGTTGCCGGCATCAATCACGGTGCCAACCTGGGCGACGACGTTCTATATTCGGGAACGGTTGCGGCGGCCACGGAAGGGCGTTTTCTGGGGTTGCCGGCTATTGCCGTTTCGTTAGCTTCCTCCGATCCCAAACATTTCGATACAGCCGCAGAGGTGGCGGTCACGTTGATGCAGAAAATTGTTAAACACCCTTTGCCTAAAGACACATTGCTCAATGTTAATGTTCCGGACCTGCCTTTCAGAGCACTGAAGGGTTATCAGTCGACCCGCTTGGGGCAAAGACACCGGGCGGAACCGGTCATTAAGTCTCACGACCCCAGAGGACGAGTGATCTATTGGGTCGGCCCGCCAGGTAGCGAGCAGGATGCCGGCCCCGGAACGGATTTTTTTGCCGTGAAAAACGGTTACGTTTCGGTAACGCCTTTGCAGCTCGATCTGACGCGTTATGAACGCATCGATACCATTGGTCATTGGCTGGAATTGGAGATGGAATCATGAACCAACGACTTCTCGGTATCGGGATGACTTCGCGCAGGACTCGCGAGCGAATGGTCAATCGCTTGCGCGACCAGGGCATTCGCGATAGGCGAGTGCTAGCGGTGATGGCCGATACGCCGAGACATATTTTCGTTGACGCGGCGCTGGCCAGCCGCTCTTATGAGGACACTGCACTGCCGATCGGCAATAATCAAACCATTTCGCAACCTTATATTGTCGCCAGAATGACGGAATTGCTATTGGAAAAGGGGCCGTTGCAAAAAGTGTTGGAAATCGGAACGGGGTGTGGTTACCAAACCGCGATTTTGGCGCAGATGGTGGAAAAAGTGTATACCGTCGAGCGTATCGAGCCGTTGCTGAAAAAAGCGAAAGAGCATTTATGGGAACTGAAGTTGAAGAACGTTAGTTACCTGCATAGCGACGGCGGTTGGGGCTGGCCGGAGTATGCCCCGTTCGACGGCATCTTGGCGGCCGCCGCACCGCTGGAAATTCCTGAAGCCCTGTTGCAGCAAATGGCGCCTGGCGGTGTGATGGTTATTCCTGTCGGACCGGAAAACCGTCAGGAGCTTCACCGAATTACCCGTACCGAGCAGGGTTTCGAAGACGAAGTGATGGAACGGGTCAGTTTTGTGCCGTTTCTATCGGGGAAAAATTGACTATGTTTCAAAAGCTCTATGATAAGGCATTGTTTTGGTCCAGGCATCGTCATGCCGGCAAGTATCTGGCTGCGCTCAGCTTCGCCGAGTCGTCATTTTTTCCGATTCCGCCGGACGTAATGTTGGCGCCCATGGCGTTGTCCCAGCCGCAGAAAGCCTGGAAGCTGGCCCTGTTGACGACATTAGCGTCTGTGTTGGGCGGTATGCTGGGGTATGCGATCGGCTATTTCATGTTCGACAGTATCTCGCCTTGGCTGCAACAAAGCCGTTATTGGGAGAAATATTTGCTGGCCGAAAACTGGTTTAAGGAATGGGGCGTATGGGCGATATTTATCGCGGGTTTTTCGCCGATTCCATATAAAGTCTTCACCATTGCCGCCGGTGCGTTGCAAATGTTATTTCCGCCTTTTGTGCTGGCTTCGATGGTCGGTCGCGGCGCTCGTTTTTTCACGCTGGCGCTGCTGATTGCTGCGGGCGGCGAAAAACTGGAGTCCGGCCTGCGCAAGTACATGGATAGGCTGGGTTGGGCAGTGGTGGCCTTGGTCGTGATCGGCGGCTTGGTTTATAAATTCGCATAGCCGCGAAGGGGCATGGATAGGTCGCCGGTTGGGATATGCGAACTCCGTAACTCGAATCAGAACGTCATTTAACAGTGAGTAAACAACCTCAATATTTGGTCGGCATCGATTTAGGCACCACGCATACCGCGGTCGCCTACGCCGCAGTCGATCGGTCTTCTCAAGCGATCGAAATTTTCGAAATCACCCAATTGGTCGCTCCGGGGCAGGTAGCGGCGCGGCCTTTGCTGCCTTCGGTGCGTTATCATCCGGCCGAGGGCGAATTGAGCGAGGCTGATATCGCTTTCTCGCCGGCCGGAGAATCGGCTGTCATCGGAGAAGCGGCCAGAGTATTGGGAGCGAAATCTCAAGGGCGTTTCGTGACCAGCGCCAAAAGCTGGCTTTCCCATCCCTCAGTGGATCATGCGGCCGATATCCTGCCTTGGGGCAGTGCGGACGAAATCGCCAAAGTGTCGCCGTTGGAAGCCAGCGCCAGTTATCTTGCTCACGTGCGCAAGGTATGGCGTCATCGTTTTCCCGATGCGCCGCTGGAGCGGCAGGATATCGTCATTACCGTTCCGGCATCGTTCGATGAAGCGGCGCGGTCGTTAACCCTGGAAGGGGCGAAAATCGCCGGTTTGCCCGATATTCGATTGCTCGAAGAACCGCAAGCGGTTTGCTACGATTGGTTGCGCCGCCACGCGGATAGCATCAAACAGGTCTTGAACGACATACACTTACTGTTGGTTTGCGATGTCGGCGGCGGCACTACCGATTTGACGTTGATAAAAGTCGAGCAGGGCGAGGACGAACCGAAACTTACCCGTGTCGGGGTCGGCGACCATTTAATGCTGGGCGGCGATAACATCGATCTGGCCTTGGCGCATTTAGCCGAAAGCCGCTTGCACGGCGGCGAGAAGAAACTGTCCGCCGCGGACTTTTCCCAACTGATAGAACAATGTCGGATCACCAAGGAACGATTATTGGCCGACGATGCGCCGGAACAGGCTAACGTGACGCTGCTGGGCGGAGGCTCGCGGTTGATCGGCGGTAGCCGCAGCGCGCAACTGGGGCGAGACGAAGTCCGCCAAATCGCATTGGACGGTTTTTTTCCGTTGTCGGCGCTGACCGATTTACCGGACAAAAAACGTAGCGGCGTGGTCGAATTCGGTTTGCCGTATGCCGCAGAACCCGCCGTTAGCAAGCATATTGCCGCATTTCTACAGATACATAGCCAGGCGGCGAAAGAGGCGCTCGGCAGCGACACGATCGTGCCCGATGCGTTGTTGCTGAACGGCGGCGTGTTCCGCAGCGAACCCATCACCCGTCGAGTGATCGAGCTGCTCGACCGCTGGAGTAGCGGCCGCACCGTTTTATTGGAAAACAAGCATCCTGAACTCGCCGTAGCTTACGGCGCGGTCAGTTACGCACTGGCGCGGCGCGATAAAAAGATCCGCATCGGCGGCGGTTCGGCGCGCAGCTATTTTCTGTTGGTGGAAAGCGAAGCCGAGCGGCAACAAGGGGTTTGCATTCTTCCGAAGGGCAGCGAAGAAGGTAATGAAATTCGCCTGTCGGATCGCCAATTCGCGTTGCGGGTCGGGCAGCCGGTGCGTTTCCATCTGGTCTCCTGCAGCGGCGACGGCGATTTTCAGCCCGGCGACATAACGGCGGTCGATGACGATCGATTCCATTCTTTGCCGCCGCTGGCCGTGGCGCTCGAAGGGGGTGATAAAAGCGAGGAGGTCGTGCAACTGGCGGCGACCCATACCGAGGTCGGCACACTGAAAATACAATGCGTCTCGCTGGCAGATGACAGCCGGCGTTGGGATGTCGAGTTTCAAATCCGCAAAAAAGGATCAGCTAAGCAGGTCGACGCCGAATTGCCGGCTCAGTTCGAGGCCGCAGTTGAGAAAATACAGCAAGTGTTCGGCTCCAAATCCAAACAGGTTGACCCCAAAGCCGTCAAGAGTCTGCGAGCGGACCTGGAAAAAGTCTTAGGCATGGAGCGCGCCGAATGGAATACGCCGTTGTTGCGCGCCTTGTTCGGCACGTTGCTGGAAGGAGTCAAATACCGCCGGCGTTCGGAAAATCACGAGCGGGTTTGGTTGAGTCTGGCCGGCTTCTGTCTGCGCCCCGGATTCGGATATCCGCTGGACGATTGGCGCGTCGAACAATTATGGAAAACCTATTCGCAGGGCATACAGTTTGTCAACGAACGCCAAAATTGGACGGAATGGTGGACGCTATGGCGGCGCATCGCCGGAGGCCTGGATGAAGAGGCGCAGGGACGCTTACTAAGCGACATCGCTAAATTTCTCAATCCCGCCGCCGCCCGCCAAGCCGGCGTAGCCAAACAAGTCAAAATCCGCGGTTACGACGATATGGTTCGTTTGTCCGGCGTGTTGGAGCGCCTGCCGGTGGACAGGAAGATCGAACTGGGCGGTTGGTTATTGAAGCGTCTGCAAAAGGCCGGCGAACCTAACCAGACCTGGTGGGCCGTCGGACGTATCGGCTCCAGAGTCCCGTTTCATGGCAGCAGCCATAACGTGATTTCCCCGGAAACGGCTGAAACTTGGCTGGCTCAAGCGCTCAAAGTCGACTGGAAAAAAGTGCCGCAAGCCGGTTTCGCCGCGACGTTGATCGCACGAATGAGCGGCGACCGTGCACGCGATATCGATGACGCCATGAGAGGTAAAATCGTCGAGCAGTTGAGGCAAAGCAAAATGCCGTCCACTTGGATGACTATGGTCGAAGAATACAAAGAGCTGGACGAGCAGGAAGAAAAACAGATATTCGGCGAGGCCTTGCCGCCGGGGTTGAAATTGATTTCTTGATAGGTGGAAGAACATTCCTAGAGAATTTTTATTTCGTTCTAAGTTCTTTCTAGTTTATATCAACGGAAGGAGAAGCAATTGACCAGGTTTGTTCTATCATCTAAACTCCGTCCGTAATATAAACAAGCAGAACTGGAAAGTTTTTCCACCATGTTGCTAATAAGACAATTTTTAAATTATCAATTTGATTGTTGAACTTTCGCTAAAAATCTCATCATTCTATATAAGCAGGTTTATTACATAATGATGATTAAATACCAAGTTTCTTCGTTGTGAAGGAATTGACGCTAAGAATTTGGAAGATTGCAAGGTGGAGAAACTTTTTCCTCTAATAATTCGATATGTTCGAATTCCTGGTCCCATCGCATTAGGGATTCTGCTTGTTTTGCTCGCGGGTTATTCGCTAATCCAATGGAATCCAAGTCGTTATCCGGATTTACAGTCAGTGTTTACTACTGTGCCATGGATGCCTGTTTTTACTGGTTTTATTGGGTTTGGTGTAATTTCATACTATTTGTTTTTGTCGATTACACCTATTAAACATCTAATTCTTCAAGTGCGGATATATTTAGAGGAATTACGATATCCGCCTCCCCAAGGAATGGTTGTTGTGCCATCAGGGAATTTCCTATATAGACTAAGAAAAGAAAAGAGGCATCTTGCAACCTACTTTATAGATGAATATCCGGTAACAAACGAACAATATTATGAGTTTTGTCAAACCACTGGGTACCTGCCGCCACCTCATTGGGACGATGGGAAGTTTTCTCCAGGTAAAGCGTGCCATCCTGTCGTTCACGTAAATTGGCGCGATGCAAATGAATACATTAAGTGGCGAGCCGCCAAAGACGGAAGGTCTTATTCATTACCAACAGAGGAACAATGGGAGAAGGCTGCAAGAGGGCCATTCGGACTTGCCTATCCGTGGGGTACTCATTTTGATAGCGATGTATGTAATGCAGGGAAAGGACCGAGAGGAGAAACAAATGAAGTTGGAGCGTTTCCTCACGGGCGTAGTCCCTTCGGTTGCTACGATATGGTTGGAAATGTATGGGAATGGACTAGATCATTATTCGATGAAAAAAATGAAAGGTATGTTCTTCGTGGTGGTTCGTATTACTTCGACGAAGAGTACGCTCTAACGTATCTTCGGTATCATGATCCTCAGGATCAGAAATGGGAAGATTTAGGGTTTAGATGTGTGTCTAATTTGTAAATTACAAGTGTAAATCAACAGAGGTGAAATCACTAGCGTCCCGAAACCGGAATTTTTGGGGTCAGGAATTTTTGGGGTCAGAGTAGAATGGCACTTACTTAAGTTTCTTCGGATGGCCATATTTTCTGACTGACTCTCTTGCTTGAGGGCGTGGTACACCCAAAAGCGGGTATGGTTTTGGCCTTCGTTTCACCGCTCTGGGTTCGATTCGCCCCGGTCGATTTCCAACGCGCTGCTGCGTCATCAATTCGTATACGGTAAGTAGCATTTTGTCATCCGATGTATCTGCCTGACGACTCCATAGTAACCACAGCTGTAGGCTGTGCTTGAAGCTGATTTTTCTCGGCAAAATACCGGCTATGGTAGCCGCCTGCATCATCAATAACCGGATCAGGTTGTAAGCCAGGAGATAAACCCAACGCGATAAGGTGCATTGAATAGGGCGTCAATAGGCGATAGCCGTATTGCGCCGAATAATATTCAATGCACCTTATCGCGTTGTTACTATCGAATATATTCCGCTGAATTTTTGCCATTTGGACTTGGACGGTGATGCACAACCGGTACGTGATTGTTCCTATTGCAGAGACCAATCCCTATTGATTATTTACCATAACGCCTAATCGCTTATATGATCAAATAATACCAAATCATACGGCATTATGTTATTTGATATAATTTTTATACTGAAAAGGGAAGCCTTATGAATAAAATAGATAATATGATTAGTGTAGTGGGATTTTTCTTCCTGCTGACAAGCTGTTCTCAGACTCCGGACCTAGTGGTAACTAACCTGGATGTTGACTGGAATGTTCCAAACAAGAAGGCAGAGGCCGTTATATCCAATCAAGGTAATGCGAATGCTGAGAATTTTATGGTCTATTTTAATGGCGATGAAGATCCTGAATCACAAAACCGCAGACCGCAAATCAGACATAATATATCCGTACTGGGACAAGGACAATCGATCACTCTGGAAGCTGATTTTGCGCCGTTGGCACACCCCGATAACGCCAATCTTGGGCGTATTTATCAAATTACAGTGCAAGCAGACCCCAAACAAATGGTGGATGAAAGTGATGAAACCAATAATAACGCAAGCAGGCCGGTAACAGAGCCAACACTTGAGCTCTATGACAAAAACAACCTACTGGTTCCAGACTCACCGCAACCCATTAGCGGCAATAAAACTCCGATATTGTTTGTGCATGGCCACAATTTAAACAGTGCGACGGACAATGATTTTAATTATCGAAAAAACTGGCAGTACCCTCTAGATTATTCCGTTGTATTAAAGCAACCTTCTTTCAAAATTGCACTGGACTTGCCGCAAAATGCCGCGCTAAATCTTGAACCTTACTACATCCGTTTTCAGGATCAACACCGCTCCATCACGGAAGATGCCAATTCGATTGATCTAGCAATCAAGAGGATATTACAACGGCATAATGACCCACAAGCCACACAGATTAAAGTTGTTATGGTCGCTTACAGCAAAGGTACGATCAGTAGCCGTTGGTATTTAAAAAATCTCATGCCGTCCACACAACCCGTTTCTGGCTTCATTGCCATTGCCTCACCCAATCATGGTCTGGCATCAAATGCTTCCAATCTAGCGAGTCGGCAATTGAATAACGGTTATGATCCAGATTGTAACTCATACAACGAAATTCAGAGTTTGGACTTTATCAGCGACCTGAATGGACACCCGATTACAGACAGCATGACTGATAGCCAGCAGCAAGGCGCTTACATAGGCGAAGCGGTGAATAATCGTCCAAATAACACGTTGATTGACGAGGGCGTTCTTTATGTAAGTCTTTATGCAAATGGCAATAGAGACTTTGTTGGAGGAGACACGCCGTCGACTGATTGTCAAGGCCGGGTGATGGCAAAAAATCTGGCGCCAAACGCAGTAAACAGGGAAATTAGTGAAATACCTGGATTTACTGCTGCCGGCGCTCATGCCAATACGGTCCATACACCCGAAGTGATTTGCATTGCCTTACATACAGCGGTTCATCATCAGGTTCCATCTGAAAATTTTACGTGCCCAATGGAAAATGTCGATGGAAGGCGGGTGCCTATTATTCCTTGAGGATTGAAAAAGAAGAGCGATATTAAAAGGAACGCTTAGATCAGCAGATAGCCTGGTACCAGTGTTGTTATAAGCGTTTCTGCATCTTAGAAAGATTGTCTATAGTAAAAGCCATGTTTTATGGTAACTATCAAGATTATTTTCCCTAACTAACGTCCTATTCAACGCACCTTATCGCGTTTTCGAGTTTCAAAGTCGAATTGGAAAAGATAGATGTACGTTATAAATCGGCTTCAAACGTTCTTGCAGCATTGAAGAAAGAGCTGAAAACCGCGAATAAAACTGCTTCGGATGCGGAAAAGCTGGTTGTTGAACTGGAGGTTCAACGTGGCTTGGATAAGAAAAACTGAAACAATGAAGGACTATTAGCAGTAGGAATCATTAAATTATTATAGGTCTTAGTTTTCCCTGTTTTCGTATCATAACTATGTTTAGACTCGTTGAAAGAATCACGTTTTTATCAATCATTGCTGCACTGTTGGCAACCAACGTCTTGACGGTGACAAATGCGGCTTTTCATGAAAAGCTGTTTGACCTGTTTTCCAGTTTGCCCATTCCCTATTCACAATTCCCGAACAATAGCTTGATACATAAACAGCGGAGTTCCGCCCGTAAAGTATCAAAACGAATCGCCAACAGGACCGTTAGGACAGTGACTCGTAATGTTGGTTCTGTTGTTCCCGAAGCGATTCCGTATTTAGGTGTAGGCGTTATGCTGTCTGTAACCGCTATGGATGTAATTGATGGCTGTGCGACGATGCGGGACGTTCACGAATTATTACAGACGTTTAATGTAAAGGGTGTGGATGAGCAATTGAATGAGGTCTGTAGCATGGTAGTGCCAGGCCAAGATAGCGTTATGAGTGGCGTTGAACAACAGCTTGAGGCGAGGAAAGAGGTGGCCGAGGCTGACGACAACGATTCTTACCGGAAATTCTACGATGCGCTGGGTGGGAAAATCTACGAAATGTTTCATTAAGATTGCGCAATATGACGGCAAATTGATCGTTACATGATGACATGACTATTTATTTGTTGTTGTTTTGGAATGTGAACAGAATCAAAAGGGGCACTCTCGATTGAAAAAGAAATTTTGATCGCATGATTGCGATGCAAACAGATAATTTAACGCGTTCCCTCGATTTCGTGAGAACGCGTCAAATTAAGCAATTGATTTTGAGTTGAATAAACATAGGCTCTTTTTCCGTACTGATAATGATGTGGCACTCATTTCAAACTCGATTCGCTTTTGAAAAGATGACATGGAATCGATTACCAACGGCACAAAGTAAAGAGATTAGAGCACTCTAGCGCAAGCTAGCCATAAAAATGGAAGCCGAGCTAATTAACGGTTGTACAAAAAGATCCATCATCCTCGCAGACAACAATTTTAAATCTGCAAATTTCGAAATCGTACTCGTTGATGTGGCAATTCCAGTAGGTGCCTACAATCAGCGGAACGGGGTCGGAGCTGGGAATTCGTGTTATTTTTGGTAAATCGCGTTGTCCCTGACGGAAAAACGTGATTTTGGACGGATCTTCTTGTTTCGCGTTGACATCGACACAGAATGATTGATCGTCGTTGCACACGACGAGTTTGAGTCTGCAAATTTCGAAATCGTGCTCATTGATATGGCAATTCCAATAGGTGCCTACGATGAGGGGGACGGGTTCCGACGTAGGAATCGGTGTGATATCCAGCGATTTGGCGACTTCTCGAGACAAGAAAGTCACTTTCGGTACGGATGTGTCCGTTTTTGTCGTAACAAGCTGTAGACTGCTTGTACTATCCGCCGCCATCGCGCTTCCGGCGAAAGCGATCGCGAGACAAAGACTAATGGATTGAAGGATTTTTATAGCCAATGAGTTCATTTTTCTATCTCCGCTTCGTTACAGGGGATTTCATCGTACTTGTCATAGCGAGAGGGGCGTTATGACAAATTTGGCTAGGTTTTCGGTATTAATTCTCTTTATTCTGAGGTGATGGATACACTAAAGTGCGATTTGCATCGATTAAGCCTCTTACACTCCCTCATGCCTGATAAAGTCACCCTCGAAAATCCGATTTAAGGGGGGGGCGATTGAATGGGAAACCTCTCATCGTTGCGATGCGAGAAACCGTTCGGCACGGTCGGAAATCAGTTGAGACTGATTGATATTGTTTGCTTTATTCGCAATCGGGCTGTTGACTGACAATTACGCTACCAATTCATCGAGTGTGCGATCAGAAACAGTTTGACTCAAACAAAACGGCTTTCGGCACACAAAGCTTAGGTCGGTTGCAATATATCGTATTGGTCGCTCGGGTAGAGTAAAAAACTCAGGTCCGCCAAAAATCCCCCGTAAAAAAGATTAAGTAGTTGCTATTATAATATCGAATCGATATTATAGATCTTAGGCGAATTAAGTGCCGCCTTTGGTGCGTTTAGGCAGAATTTCAGCGAAACATTTGGATGTTTTCTGAAATTGACACCTAAATTCAACCAAAAAAGGTAATTGCCGAACAAATTCCGAGAAACCTCGAATTGATTACAGATGGAGAAGCACAGTCGATAGGTTTTGCGTTTGCTCAATACCGGTATCGCAAAATATTCCGTCTGGTTAGGGATTAAAAGGCTATTGTTATCAACGATTAATGATGCTTCCCGATGCGCACTCAAAATAATGTTCTTCATCAAATGATTGCGGTGGCAATCAGAATTCTTTCCGCATTCACTGTCGTGGTATGTTGCGATGCAAATGCTCAAAACGATAAAGAAGGATTGCTTGACTATTTTGTCGATTCGGATGTCGACGAAGTTAGCCTAGATGAAAAATTGGGCGTTAAAGTTGACGGATGGCTAAATGCCGGTTTAGCGATCAATCCGGATCATCCTGATAACCGTTTTAATGGCCCGATTGGTTTTTCGGATAGATCCAACGAGTTTCAATTAAATCAGCTTTATTTGTTTTTGGAGCGGGAGGTTAATGTCGATAAGAACCAATGGAGTTGGGGTGGACGCTTGGATTTTGTATTTGGCAGCGATGCTTATTACACCCGATCAATGGGCGACCCAGGCGATCATTGGGATTCACATATATTGCATCAACGTATATACGGCATTGCTTTTCCTCAAGCATATCTGGATGTATTCGCTCCCATCGGTCAAGGTTTAAGATTAAGATTTGGCGAGTTTTATACGTTGGTCGGGAATGAAACGGTGACAGCGCCAAATAATTTTTTTTATTCCCGATCCTATAGTATGCAATTTGCCGAACCCTTTTCCCATACCGGGATGTTGGTCAGTTATAAGTTTACGGAGTCGATTGATTTAACAGTCGGGGCGGTAACCGGTAGCCCATATGCGGGTTGGGACGGGAGTTTTCAGCATCATTTGGAAAATTGGGGGTTTGTGGGAGGCGTCAGTTTTTTATCTTCGACTTCCGGTACCTCGGTCTCTATTACAGGCACACATGGCAGTTTAAGTGAAGAGGAAGAAGCGGATGTTAATTTGTATAGCATCGTGATTAAACAGGATATCGGGGAAGACTGGCATTTCACCTTGCAACACGATTATGGTTGGCTCGACAGGTCTTCCGCAAATTGCGGTGGGGAGTGGTACAGCGTGGTCGGCTATTTGAATGTCGACTTATCCGATGAGTTGGGCGTCGGCTTACGCCTGGAATGGTTTAGAGACGATGATGGCGCACGGGTGGGTTATCCCGCTCGACAGCCAACTGATTTTGGTCATGCCGTCAACTATTATGCGGCCACTTTTGGCGCAAATTGGAATCCTCGAAATTGGGTCACAGTACGCCCCAGTATTCGATATGACATCAGCGATGGCTGGCAAGCGTTCAACACCGGTACTAGCGATCGGCAATTGTTAATATCTGCAGACTTTATTTTGAATTTTTAACTACTCACATAAACATCGGAAAAGGATGGGGCTTGCGATGATATTTTTTAGGAACTATTCGCTATGTAAGACCTAATCCAATGGTTCGCTCCAGCTTCCGAACGGTCTTAAGGTAGCCACGATATCAGTTTTTGCTGGAATCTCCTTAGAAACCCGTTCATGGATGTACTCGAATAAATTCCTTTATCGATTGAATTTGCTTTTGTGATCGATTCCATAGATTGTTTTTCTTAGCGGATTGGCAGTTCAATGCCTAACGACTAGACTTGGTTTTAAATTTCAACCACTGAATTTCAAAAAATGTCGGTTGGTTTTAACCCGACTGGAAATGCTATGTTTTTTATACAAGGTGGCTGATAAAAAACCATTGTTTTTGTCGTTAGCGTCAAGAGGGCGGCAAAAAACCCATTATGTTAAGGAAACGGGATCTTTATGAGCGTCAACACAGAAGATGAATTTATCCATTTGATCAGGCAAGCGGAACGAGAAGCGGAGCTCAATCCGAGATCCTATACGACCAAGTTGGCGTTGTTTGCGATTCTCGGTTACGCCTTTATTTTTTTGGTTCTGATGACGTTATTTGGTTTGGCCGGTGGTGTGGTCGCTACTGCTTTTTTCAGCACGAGTGTATTTTTGTTATTGTTGAAGAAAAAACTGATCTTTGCCATTTTGATCGGCATCTGGGTTCTGTTGCGGGCCTTGTGGGTCAAGTTTACTCCGCCACAAGGCTATAAGTTGAAACGTAAGGAGTTCCCTGAATTGTTCGCTGAACTCGACAAACTGAGCAAGCAACTTAAGACACTTAAAATTCATGAAGTGATTCTTGACAAGAGCCTGAATGCAGCTGTGTTACAACATCCTCGTCTTGGCGTGTTGGGATGGCACAAAAATTACCTGATTCTCGGCTATCAATTGCTGTTGACCTTATCGCCCGAGGAAATGCGGTCGGTACTGGCTCATGAGTTCGGCCATCTTTCCGGCAATCACAGCCGCTTCAGCGGGTGGATCTATCGCGTTCGCCTTACCTGGATGCGTGTGATGAACGCCTTCGGAAATGTAGAGTCTTGGGGAGCGGCGTTGATGCGCCGATTCTTTAACTGGTACTCTCCCCGTTTCGAAGCGTACTCATTCGCATTGGCGCGAAGTAACGAATATGAGGCCGATGCCATCGCCGCCGAACTGACATCGCCTGAAGTCGTTGCCCGTGCCTTGGTCAATGTTCACGCAACCGCACCCTATGTCGACCGGAGCTACTGGGATAGCTATTTTCGTTATGCCGATGAAACCCCCACACCGCCTCATGCGCCTTTTCAGGGTTTGGTTAATTTTCTGAACGATAGCGCGCTGAGTGAGAGCGAAATGGAAGAGCGAGTCAAGAAAGAAATGGAAGTCGAGACGCACTATACCGATACTCATCCCAGTCTCAAAGACCGCTTGCACGAGTTGGGTGAGCGGCCGCCGATTCCCGTTCCCCCGAAAACCAATGCCGCCGAAGCGTGGCTGGGCCGGCGCAATCAGAAAGTGATGGCGGATTTCGATCGAGAATGGTTGAACGAGAACCTCGAATCTTGGGGGCGTCGTTACGAATATGTCAGCAACGCCAAAAACCAACTGGATAGCTTTGCCAAAGTGCAGCTTAGCGATTTGAGCGACAATGATTTGTGGAATTACGCTTATCTTGCCGAAGAGTTCCAATCCGGCGAAGCCGCGTTGCCGTTGTTCCGCTCATTTCAGGAACGTTATCCCGATGATCCGGCCCCGGCTTTTTTCATCGGCAATACACTGCTTAACCAAGGCGATGCAGCGGGGTTAGAGCAGCTCAGTAAAGCAAGAAAAAGCCCTAATTTCATCGAACGCAGCGCCCATTCCGGCTACTATTTTTTGAAAAAGCAGGGAAAGGACGAGGAGGCGGATCGTTGGTGGCAGGAATCCGTTCAGGAGAACAAAACATTCATTGCGGCTCAGTCGGAGCGTGACAATGTTGGTGTCGGTGACAAGCTAGTCGATCCGCAGATCTCTGAGGAACAATTGCAGCAATTGGTCTCCGGCCTGAAACAGCAGAAAAAAGTCGGCAAAGCCTGGTTGGCTCAGAAGGTGGTTCAGCATTTTCCTGAAAGTCCGGTTTATATCGTCGCCTTCAGCCCGAAAGGGTTTTCATTGTCAAGTTCGAGTATTCAGGCCAAGGTTGCCGAAACTCTGGAAGTCGACGGTACGTTTTTTGTGGTTTGTAAAACTGGCGATGCGAAAGCGTTGGCTAAGAAGGTGATCAAATCCGGCCGGAGAATTCTGTAGGACGTTATCTAGTAAAGCGGAGCAGTTTGCCTCGGGAAAGGGACGAGGATGAGCCATTGTAAAAGGGGCTGATTTCCAGTCTACAGAGCTTGTCTTGTATGGTAGTATCGATTATCTCAGACCTAGGTAGGAGCGGCTATGGAAGTCCAGGAGATCGTCAAAACCGTCGAAAATCTGCAGGCCAATGTGTCCGCAGGTATCGTCGTTGTTCTCTATTATCTGGTGGTTTACTGGCCGCGAATCAAAGATGGCCTGGGGTTGTCTCGACGACGTCAGGTCGACTTGGACAGAGTGGAGAAAAACTTCCAACTGCTGAAGTTGAGAATCGAGATCGAAAAAATTAAGCAGGACTCCGGATTGGATAGCGAGGTGTTGGAGCGTCTGGAAAAGGAAATGCAGGACAGGTTGGAAGTGAAAAAAGGCAAGCCTTTCACCAATGCGCAGAAATTTGTAGCAATTCCGTTGGTAATTCTAATTATCCTGCAGTGCTTTCTGGAATTACAGGCGCTGGATCAAAATGCGACGAATTCGGCCACCGATATTTTGGTCGGTACGGTATTTATTATCACTATCGTGATTATCGGTTTTTGGGGTATTCCGGTTTTACAGCGGCAGCGGGCAGGGTGGTTAAGAAAAACCGGATTTATCGTTTTCTGGGCTTTCGGCTTTTACATCATTGCCTATTTTTTGATTTTCATTACAGTTAAATTGACCTGGGATATCGAACAATTGACTGACGCTTTGCTGGGCATGATTTTTTTAACGGCCTTAGTCGTCAGTATTGTTCTTGGATTGATGAATCGATTGCCGTTAATGCATTCTAAGGTGGAAACCGATCAGGACTAGGCATATAAAAGAATCATTGCTTCAATGGTAATCGATGCCGGCTACAAAATAGCGGGTTTCCTGAAGTTCATTTCGGATGACGACTTCATCGTCTAACGTTTTTTTCAATAACGCTTTGGCTAGCGGCGAATCGAGACTGATAAAGCCTTTTGCCGAATCGATTTCGTCCGGTCCGACAATACGATAGGTCACTTCGGAGCCATCCATTTTTTCCAACGTGACCCAGGCGCCGAAAAATATTTGTTCGCGATTGCCCGGTTTTTCGGAGACAACAGTCAACGAGGGCAGGCGCTTTTGCAAATAATGGATGCGGCGATCGATGCCGCGAAGTTCTTTTTTGCGGTAAATATATTCGGCGTTTTCCGAAAGATCGCCTTCGGCAGCCGCTGCCGCCAATGCGGCTGTTACGTCTTTGCGTCTTTCCCAGAGTTCCCTGAGCTCGGATTCCAGTGTTTGATAGCCTTCAGAGGTGATATAGGGTGAAGATTTAGGTCTAGGCGGTCTCCAACGTGACATGATTTTTATCGTAAAAGTGCGTATGATGAAAAGTTTTTAGTTAAAGCATTAAGGTTGTTACATGCAAATTTCAGATAACATGGCTGTGTCCATTCATTATACATTAACCAACAACAGCGGAGAGAAACTGGATAGCTCTGCCGGCGCAGAACCGTTGGTATATCTGCACGGGGCGGGTAATATCATTTCCGGGTTGGAAGAGGCATTGACTGGAAGATCGGCCGGTGACAAGTTTAATGTGACTATCGAACCGGAAGATGCTTATGGTGAAAAACGTGCCGATATGATTCAGGTTGTGTCGAAAAGTATGTTTGGCGATATGCCGGTGGAAGTCGGTATGCAGTTTCATGCCGAAGTCAGTCACGGGCCGGGTATCATTACCGTGGTTCATATCGACGGTGACGAAGTGACGATTGACGGTAATCACCCCTTGGCTGGTGAAGCATTAACGTTCGACGTCGAAGTGATGGAGGTCAGAGAGGCGACTGAGGATGAAATCTCTCACGGGCATATTCACGGTGCTGGGTGCAGTCATTGATCGGGATATTTGCTTTTCAAGAGTGATAAAAAACACGCCGCCGACAGGCCCGAAGCCGAAAAGATCATGGTCATCACCATGATCTGATAGCGGGCGGCGATGAATGGTGAGACGCCGGACAGAATCTGTCCGGTCATCATGCCCGGCAACGATACGAGTCCGACCGCAAACAGGCCATTTATGGTCGGTATCATCGCGGTTCGAAAAGCGCGATTCCTTGCTTCCGGGTAAATGACGTTATTCGACGATTCAGCTATGAATCGGTCGGCCGCAAGGCTGATGCTGTTCATACTGCTGGCGAAAATCATCCCGGCGAGCGGTATAACATAGCGAGCCTGAAACCAAGGGTTCAATTTTAGCACCGGTTGTATAATCAGCCATAAAATAATACCCCCGCCCAACAGAATTGCAATGATGGCTTTCGCTAACAGCTGTTTCCGATAAGGCTTCACGGTGCCTAGGGCTATCCAACTGGAAAATACGATCATCACTGCTAGTATTGACAGTGTTACCATTGCCGAGTCTGAAGCAAAAATATAGTTCAGTAAGTAGCCGATCAGCAGTAATTGCGCCAGCATTCTGACAATAGCGTAACAGGCATTTCCCGCGCTTTGTCCCCATTTGAACAATATGGCGATAACCGCGAGGGTCGGAATTAAAGTAAAGGCCAGGTTTAGCAAGGGGATCGTCTGGATATTATTCATAAATTGCCAAGGTTATATAATGCGAAAATTAATTTTACTATGGCTCCTTTTGCCGATACAGGGACTGGCCGACAGTCCGGTCTGGAAAATCAGTAATGGCGAGAACGAGCTCTTTATAGGCGGTACTATCCATGTGCTGAGCCGACAGGATTATCCTTTACCCCAGGCGTTTGAACGAGCTTATCAGTTAGCCGATAAGCTGGTGCTGGAAACCGATTTGACGGCAATGGAGGGACTTGACGTACAACAGCGTTTGCTGCAACGGGTGATGTATAACGATGGGCGGACTATACAGGATGATCTGACGCCGGAAACCTATCGCAAATTGGTTGAATACGTTTCTTCAATCGGATTGCCGATGGAAGCACTATCTCGTTTTAAACCGCCGATGCTGATAATTACGCTGACTATGGCTGAATTACAGCGTTTAGGGATGGGAGACACCGGTGTTGATAATTATTTCAATGCCCGTGCCTTGCAGGATGGAAAACCGTTGGGTGAGTTGGAATCGGTCGAATTACAGATGGATATTATCGCCAACATGGGTAAAGGCCATGAAGATGAGCTGGTTTTGAATACTCTGGAGGAACTGAAAATCCTTCCCGAATTGATGGGCAGCATGAAAGCGGCTTGGCGGTCAGGGGATATGAGGCAGATGGAAGAGGTTGCTATCGTGCCGATGCGGAACGATTATCCAGGACTTTATCAATCACTTTTGGTCGAGCGTAACAATAGCTGGATACCGAAAATCGAATCACTTTTGGCAACTGCGGAGAAGGAGTTCATACTGGTCGGTGCCTTGCATTTGGCTGCAGGGGATGGGCTGATAAAGCAGTTGATTCGAAAAGGTTACCAGGTCGAGCAATTAAATTAAAAGGTATTGCGTCTATACCTATTTGAAAATTAAAGACTTTGTGATTTAAGTCAAAAAATAAAACTTTTCTTTTTGTATAGTTATCCGCGTTGAAGCGATTCAGCATTTTGACCTTAACTAACAGAAGGAAACTCTTATGAGCGAAGTGCAAGAAAAAGATAATTTTTGACTTTACATTATTGTCGGCATCGTATTTTTTGCCGGTGCGATTTTCATGGTAAAAAATTCCGAAAGCGAAAAGTATAGTAGAGCCGCCGATCTGATCGCTGAAGATGCCAGCAACTCGGCATACCGAAATCAATAAATCCGCTCGTTCTTTCTATCTATCTATCTATCTATCTATCTATCTCTTCTCGTGACTCGCCGTGCCTTGAATTGAAGGCACGGCCTTTTTTTGACGGTTTTACTAAGCGTACAATCTACAAGCAGTAAGACCGGCAGAGTAAATCGATGGGATCACGTTATAAATCGGCAATAAAACACTTGAGCAGTTTCAAGACATTCTCCATACCGGTCGAAAGATGGCGCTCGATTTCGGCCATCGTGATTTCCCCATCGGATTTGCCGGCCGCCCAATTGGCGACTACCGCCACGGCGGCGTAATCGATATTCAGTTCGCGAGCCAAGGCCGCTTCCGGCATGCCGGTCATGCCCACCAGGTCGCAGCCGTCCCGCTCCATTCGGGTTATTTCGGCAGGCGTTTCCAATCTTGGCCCTTGAGTACAACCGTAGGTGCCGTGGCTGACAACTTCGACTTGAGCCTTTTTCGAGGCCGCCAGCAGTCGTTGTCTGAGAGACTCCGTATAAGGATGCGTAAAATCGATATGCACGACTTCGTCCAGATTATCGGCGAAAAAGGTCTGTTCGCGGCCATAGCTGTAATCGATTAATTGATCGGCGATAGCGATTCGGGCCGGTGCCATATCGCTCGTGATGCCGCCGACGGCGGCGACGGCGATTATTTCCGTGACGCCGAGTTGTTTTAAGCCCCAGATATTGGCGCGGTAGTTGATTTTATGGGGAGGAATGGTGTGAGGGTTGCCGTGTCTGGTCAAAAAAACGATCTGTTTGCGGTTCAGTTCCCCGCTGACATACTCGGCAGAAGGATCGCCGTAAGGCGTGGCGATTTTCCGTTGTCCGGTAATGGTCAATTCACCGAGTTGGGTCAGGCCGGTGCCGCCGATGATAGCAAGTGTCACGATATTTCCTTGCAGGCAAAAATACCTGCCGCATTTCTGAGGTAACCTTTGTAATCCATTCCGTAACCGAACAAATAGCGGTCTTCGACTTCAAGGCCGACGAAATCGGCTGCTATCGGTTTCGGCCGATTCAGTTTTTTGTTCACCAGTACAGCACTGTAAACAGAACTGGCTCCCTGTTCTTTGCAGTACCGAAACAGTGCTTCCAACGTATAGCCTTCATCAAGGATATCGTCGACGATCAGCACCGTGCGGTCTTTTAACGACGCGGCCGGTTTGAGCAGCCATTTAATTTCTCCGCCGCTCGTGGCGTTGCGGTAACGACTGGCGTTAACGGCATCGACAGTCAACGGGAAATTCAGTCGGGTGAGCAGTTTGCCGGTTGTAACAAGACCGCCGTTCATCGCGCAAAGTAATATCGGATTGCGATCTCCGAGCATCTGGCTAATTTCGGTTGCCATTCGGTCAATGGCTTGCTCCACTTCCTGTTCGCTGTAGAGCATGTCGGCAGTTTCTTCTATTTGTTTGATTTCATTAAGCATAGGAATGACAAAAATGAGTGATTTGTGCGGAAATCTGTTGCCATTGAGTCGTGGCGAGTAATTGTTCTCGATTCATGGTAGGCCGACCGAGCATCGTTTTCAATCTGGCGCTTCTAACGGTATTGTCTTCGACCGGCAGGCTATCCAGGATTTCCTCGGCAGCCGACGGATTATTGCATACCAATATCATGTCGCAACCAGCTTGCTGGGCCAGGCGGGCGCGTTCCGGAAAACCGCCGGCAACGGCGGCGCCTTC
>JBNLEI010000233.1:0-15265 GCA_050304855.1 Methylococcaceae bacterium | reverse complement strand
CTGAAACGGAAAAGCTGGTTACTGATTAGCGAAGCGAGAAGGATGCAACAAAATTATCAGGGTGCCAAAGAAGCTAAGATTAAAGCAGACAGTTTCATTATTCCCTGATCCGATCGAGAACGGATTTTGATTCTTTAATTTTCAGTGAGTGAAATTGAAAGCATTTTCGGTAACGATGGGGCGTTAGCCTCTGTTATCAGCGCTTATAAACCGCGTGCCGCCCAGATAGAAATGGCCGAGGCGATTCAAAATGCAATTGCCGCCGAAAAAAATCTGGTGGCCGAGGCGGGAACCGGTACAGGTAAAACGTTTGCATATTTGGTTCCGGCCATTGTGTCGGGAAAAAAAGTGATTATTTCAACCGGCACTAAAAATCTGCAGGATCAATTATTTTACAAAGATTTGCCTGTCATCCGAAAGGCTTTGACTAGAACGCCTTTTAAAGCCGCATTGCTTAAGGGACGAGCCAATTACTTGTGTACTTATCGATTGGAAAACGCTCTCAACTCGTCGTTCGGACACACTAAGGAAGATGCCGCAGCACTAGCTCAAATCAAGTCTTGGTCAAAAAAAACCAAAGTGGGGGATATTTCCGAAATCGGCGATGTTAGAGAAGGCGATCCGGTCTGGTTCAATGCGACATCGACGGTCGATAACTGCTTGGGTCAGGAATGTCCGGATTATACGGACTGTTTTCTGGTTAAAGCCAGAAAGCGGGCGCAGGAGTCCGAAATAATCGTTGTAAATCATCATCTACTCTGTGCCGATTGGTCCATTCGTGAAATCGGTTTCGGCGAACTGTTGCCTAATGCCGACGTTGTTATTATCGACGAGGCCCATCAACTGGCGGAAACGGCATCCAACTTTCTTGGTGTTACCTTGGGAGCAAAGCAACTCAATGACTTGGCGACCGATTCCATAGAAGAATATTTAAAAGACGCCAAAGATATGCCCGACCTGCGTCAGGCTTGCGAAGATTTACAGTACGATGTCAAGGATTTGCGTCTGGCGTTCGGGTTGGAATTGCGGCGCGGAGAATGGAATGAAATCGAAGATAATCCCAAAATAGCCGGCGCCTTGAAAACGGTGCACGAGCAATTGCAAAAATTGGTCGATCAGCTGGAGATGGCATCTGTTCGAAGTAAAGGTTTGGAATCTTGCTTTGAACGAGCGGAAAGCTTTGAAGCTCAACTGGATAGCATTATCAATGACACCCATGGCGAATGGATCAAATGGTATGAAACCCATAGCAAAAGTTTTACCCTAAGTCGGACGCCGCTGGATATCGCCAAAGAGTTCAAGGCGTTTATGCAACATCATAGAGCGACTTGGATATTTACGTCGGCGACGTTAAGCGTCGCTAACAATTTTGTGCATTTTTGCAAAAATCTGGGGCTATTCGATGTAGAAACCCGCAGTTGGGAGAGTCCGTTCGATTATCCCAATCAGTCCCTGTTTTATCATCCCAAAGGCTTGCCTAAACCGAACGAATCCGATTATACCGACAGGATTGTCGAATTTGTTTTGCCGGTACTTCAGGCCAGTCAGGGACGGGCTTTTTTTCTGTTTACCAGTCATCGGGCGTTGCAGCGGGCTGCGGAACTATTGGAAGGTCAAATTGATTATCCACTGCTGATGCAAGGAAAACAATCCAAATCCGCGTTATTGGAAGCCTTCAAACAGCACGGTAACGCCGTTTTGTTGGCGACATCGAGTTTTTGGGAGGGTGTCGATGTGCGCGGCGATGCCTTATCCTGCGTGATAATCGATAAACTGCCGTTTGCTTCGCCCGGCGATCCGGTATTGAAGGCTCGTTTACAGGCAATGGAACAACAGGGGCGCAATCCTTTTGTAGAATATCAACTGCCGGCGGCGGTGATTGCCTTGCGCCAGGGAGTCGGGCGGTTGATTCGGGATGAAAACGACAAAGGCGTATTGATGGTTTGTGATCCTCGTTTGTTGAAACGTGCTTACGGTCAAATGTTTTTAGATAGTGTGCCTGCGATGAAACGGACTCGCGATATCAAAGACGTACGTGATTTTTTCCATAATGAGGAACAAGATTGAAATTATTAGCAGTGGAAACCTCCACAGAAGCCTGTTCTGCGGCACTATATATCGATGGCAATATTCAGGAGCAATTTGCCCTGGCGCCGCGTGAACATACTAAGCTGATTTTGCCGATGATCGACGGACTGATGGCGGAAGCTCAATTAACCCCTCAGCAACTGGACGGGTTAGCTTTCAGTTGCGGACCCGGTTCGTTTACCGGTGTCAGAATTGCCACCGGCATCGTGCAAGGCATTGCTTTTGGAGCGGATTTGCCGGTGGTTCCGGTTTCCACTTTGGCCGCCATTGCCCAGGATTTTTTCAATCAAAACTCGATTGATGTTTCCTTTACGGCTATGGATGCGCGGATGGGCGAGATCTTCTGGGGTGTATATCAGAAAGATCGGCAAGGGTATGCACGATTATTGAATCGGGAAATGGTAACGCCCGCAATGAATATCGATTTTCCTGAAATTGCCGGGGCAGGAGTCGGTTCGGGTTGGGCGGTTTACCCGCAGGAGCTAAGCAGCCGAATAGGCTCTTTTTTACTGACGACGGATAGTACCAAATTACCCAGAGCGGCTGCTGTTGTTCAGTTGGGCGCAGAGGGTTTCGCCAACGATCGGGCCGTTGCCGTGGAACAGGCTATGCCGGTTTATTTGCGCGATAAAGTTGCGAAAAAAGAATCGGAAAGATAGGTTACAATAACGCTTTTGCAATTTAATGAATAGTCAGGAAATGGCGCAGTTTTTTGAAATTCACCCCGAAAATCCGCAAATGCGTTTGATTTATCAAGCGGTTGAAATCATTCGTCAAGGCGGGGTGATTGTTTATCCGGTTGATGCATCTTATGCGCTTGCCTGTCGTATCGGCGACAAACAGGCGTTGGATAAAATCAAACGGATTCGTAGATTGGATGACAAACACAATTTCACCCTGGTGTGTAAAGACTTGGTTCAGGTGTCGAATTTTACCAAAATCGGTAACGACGCCTTTCGCCTGATTAAAAGCCTGACGCCGGGTCCGTTTACCTTTATTCTCGATGCCACCAAGGAAGTGCCCAGACGGCTTCAACATGCGAAAAAGAAAACAATTGGTGTGCGCATACCGGCCAACAAAATTGCCCGATGCATAGTAGAAGAATTGGATGAGCCTTTGTTCAGTGCGACAATGATTATGCCTGGCGAAGACGAAGGGATGACCGATCCTTATGAAATTCGCGAACGATTGGAACACGAACTTGATCTGGTGATCGATGCCGGTGTTATCGAATATCAACCTACGACCATTATCGCTTGCGATAACAACCAGATGGAAATTGTCCGACAAGGTGCCGGAGCGGCGCCGATGTTGGAATAAACGATCGGGAGACGGCGCTTATGATGAACGAATTAACATTGATTCAACGCATTGTCGTTTGGGTGCTTCCGGTGATTTTTGCAATTACCGTTCATGAAGTCGCGCATGGTTGGATGGCAAAAAAGTTTGGCGACAATACCGCGTTTAGTCAAGGTCGCTTGACCTTAAATCCGATCAAACATATCGATTTGGTCGGCACCATCATTATTCCGGGGCTGCTGTTATTGTCATTCACCGGTTTCATTTTCGGATGGGCCAAGCCGGTTCCGGTGGATGCCAGAAATTTTAAAAACCCTCGGAAGGCGATGGCGGTCGTTGCCATGGCAGGCCCGTTATCAAACGTGTTGATGGCGATCGGCTGGGCGTTGATTGCCAGGATCGGCGTGTTGGTACAAGTTGAGTTTATTTCAATGCCGATGATTTACACCGGGATTGCCGGTATCTCGATCAATCTAATTTTGGCTTTGATCAATTTATTGCCGATCCCCCCTCTCGATGGCAGCCGAATTGTGACCGGTCTGTTGCCGGCGAGATTGGCGTGGCAGTATAACCGTTTGGAACGTTTTGGATTCTTGATTCTACTGGCTTTGCTAATATCCGGCGGATTGCAGTATATTCTTGCCTATCCTATGTATTATGCCCAACAATTATTTTTCACGTTGGCCGGGCTCTAGTGCGATCGATAAACAAAGGCTGAAAATTGACTGAGCAGATTCCGGTAGAATCCAGCGAACAGTCGGAATACCTCGCTAAGGTTTTAGGCATGCCTTATCAGGATATGCCCGAAGACCTTTATATTCCGCCCGATGCTTTAGAAGTTTTTTTGGAAGCGTTTGAAGGACCGCTGGATTTGTTGTTATATTTGATCCGCAAACAGAATCTGGATATCCTCAATATCCCTATTGCGCAGATTACCGAGCAGTACATCGGATATATCGATATGATGGATTCGTTGCGTTTGGAGTTGGCGGCCGAGTACCTGGTGATGGCCGCGTTGCTGGCGGAAATCAAGTCCCGAATGCTGTTGCCAAGGCAAACCGAAACCGAAGATGAAGAAGACGATCCGCGCGCTTATTTGATTCGGAAACTGCAAGAATATGAAGCGATAAAAAAAGCGGCCGAAGAGATCGACCAACTGCCGAGAAATGAACGGGATGTGTTCGATGCTATCGTTGATGTTTCCAGTATCAGCCTGCAACAGCCGTTACCCGATGTTCAATTGAAGGAAATGCTGCTGGCATTTCAGGATGTACTCAAACGTGTCGAAAGACTCAGTCATCATCAGATAACCAAGGAGCCTTTATCAGTCCGTGAACGAATGGCAGCCATTTTGGAAAAACTTAACCGGCCAGATAGCCTCGCTTTCACAGCGTTATTTAGCCGAAACGAAGGAAAAGGGGGGGTGGTTGTCACGTTTCTTGCCATCCTCGAGCTCAGCAAGGAAGGGTTCATCGATATCCTCCAGCCGGAGCCCTTCGATGACATCAGAATTCAAGCCAGAGCCGCAGCCGCAGGTTGAAGGCGACAAGAAGCCGCCTAAAACGCGTAGAAGGAAAACCGTGTCAATTGAGAAACAGCACGCGATGGAGTCATCCGAGCGGACCGTTAAGCAAGACGATCAAAGTAACGTGATCGAACAGGTGCCGAAAGGAGATCCTGTCGAAGCGGATGTCAACATTAAACGTATTGTCGAAGCTATTTTATTTGCGGCTAACCGCCCGATGATGCCTAAACAGATTCAACAGGTGTTTCCTGAACTGGAGCAACCCGAAATTAAAGAAATACAAGCGGCCATCGAATCCATTGCTCTAGACTATGAACCGAGGCCGGTCGGTTTGAAAAAACTCGCCAGCGGATACCGTTTTCAGGTAAAGGAAGGCATGTCGCCGTGGATTTCCCGCCTTTTTGAAGAAAAACCGCCTAAATATTCACGTGCTACCTTGGAAACTTTAGCGATCATTGCCTACCGGCAACCGGTTACGCGTGGAGAAATTGAGGACATTCGCGGTGTCAGTGTTAGTTCCAACATTATCAGAACTTTACTGGACAGAGAATGGATCAGAGTTATCGCTCATAAAGAAGTGCCGGGGCGTCCGGCGCTTTACGGCACCACCAAACAATTTCTGGATTATTTTAATTTATCCTCCTTGGATGAATTGCCGGCTATGGAAGAAATCAAGGATCTTGATTTAAGCGAAGAATCTCTTGAACAGACATTACAGAACCAAAGTGAACAACAAGAAACATCCGACCAAGCAGACACATCGGAAGCGGAAACACAGCGGTCATCCGTTGCAGCAGAAGCCGAAACCGGTGCGCCAGAAAACAGCACCCTCCACTAATAAATCGGATGCGGAGTCCGGCGAACGTATTCAGAAGGTTTTGGCGCGTGGAGGTATGGGCTCAAGACGCGAAATAGAGAGATGGATCGAAGAAGGTCGGTTTACTGTTAATGGGGATTCAATCACCAAGGGTTATTGCCTCAAAGAAGGTGATTATTTGCAGTTGAATGGTCGAGTGGTTAAGTGGGAGAAATATACCGTTCAGCCAACCCGGGTATTAGTTTATCACAAGCCAGTGGGGGAAATTGTGTCGAGACGCGATCCCGAAGGTCGGCCAGTGGTGTTCACTCAGTTGCCGCGTTTATCGATCGGACGGTGGATTGCCGTGGGCCGATTGGATATTAATACATCCGGTTTACTACTAGTGACCAACAACGGCGAGCTGGCTAATCGATTGATGCATCCTTCTACGGAAATCGAAAGGGAGTATGCCGTCCGAATTCTCGGCGAAGTGGATGACGACATGCTCGATCGCCTGAAAACAGGCGTCGAGTTAGATGACGGTGTCGCTCGTTTCGATGATATTCGTTTTTACGCCGGCGAGGGAGCCAATAAATGGTTTCACGTCGTAGTTAGGGAAGGTCGCAACCGCTTGGTTCGCAGACTATGGGAATCGCAAGGCGTTAAAGTCAGTCGTTTGAAAAGAGTCCGATACGGACCGGCGATGCTGCCTGAAAAGATTAAGGCGCATTCGTTTTATGAACTGACCCCGAATGAATTGGCCCAGTTAATGGAGTTTGCCGGTATGAAGCCCGAACATTAATGACGTGGTTGAATGGCTCGGAGGTTCCATCGAATTTGTCGTTAAGATTTATTTTGAGGAGGCCGGCCGGATGATGCAGTCTAGTTTTGCGCATGCATTAGACAACTTTTGCCAATCGTTGGGCATCTTTAAAACGGCTGCCGTAGCCGTGGGTAGCAATTTACCATCGGCCGGAATATCCAGCGTTCCTCCTTGGAGGTAGTTCAGCAGGTCTTCCAACCCCGGGTTATGTCCGACGATGATGACGCATTGAGCGTTAGCCGGACAATCGGCGAGTACTTTTATCAGGTTATCGAGATCGGCTTCGTAAAGACGAGAATCGAATTGAATGCATTCTTCGCGAAGCGCCATCGTTTTAACCAGTTTTTCCGCGGTTTGTTTGGCTCTAATGGCAGGGGAACTCAGAATATAATCGGGTATCAGCGCTTGTCGACGCAGCCATAAGCCGATTTTTTTGACGGCGCGACGGCCACGTTTTTTCAGTGGCCGGTTAAAGTCATCGACCGGGACGCTCCAGTCGGACTTGCCATGACGCATGATTAATAAACGCTTGTTCATCTTGCATTCCTGTTTTTATGGGATAATTTATCACTTTATTGTTAACCCTCGGTTAAAAAAATGACCTATCAAACTATTGAGTCTTGTGTTGGGAATACTCCTTTGGTCCGGTTGCAAAGACTGCCCGGAGAAACCGGCAACACTATTTTGGTCAAATTGGAAGGGAATAACCCCGCGGGTTCGGTTAAAGACCGTCCGGCTCTTAGTATGATTCGTCATGCCGAAGCTCGCGGTGAAATTTCGCCCGGCGATTGCCTGATCGAAGCGACAAGCGGTAATACCGGGATCGCGTTGGCGATGGCGGCTGCTATCAAGGGCTATAAAATGGTTCTGATTATGCCCGATAACATGAGCGCGGAACGGATCGCCTCGATGAAAGCATACGGTGCCGAGATAATCCTAACGCCGGCCGGGAAAAGCATGGAGGGCGCGATTGATCTGGCCAGGGAAATGCAAGCTGCGGGTAAAGGACGAATTTTGGATCAGTTTGCTAATCCGGATAATCCTAGAGCTCATTACGAAGGAACCGGTCCTGAAATCTGGCGCGATACCGGCGGGAGCATTACCCATTTTGTCAGTGCAATGGGGACCACCGGAACCATTATGGGGACATCACGGTTTTTGAAAGAACAAAATCCCGACATTCAAATCGTCGGTGTTCAGCCCGAAGGTGAATCGAAAATTCCGGGTATTCGCCGCTGGCCGCAGGAATATCTGCCTAAAATCTACGAGCCGGGTAGGGTCGACAGGGTCATCGAAGTTGATCAGCAGTCGGCCGAAAATACCACACGGGCGTTAGCGGCCAGAGAAGGTATCTTTGCCGGCGTTTCATCAGGCGGAGCGGTTTATGCGGCGCTGCAACTATCCAAGCAATTAGAAAATGCCGTGATCGTTGCGATTATTTGCGACCGCGGAGACCGTTATTTGTCCACCGGGATTTTTCCTGATTAATACTCAGGAGTGCATGGCCGAACGGTTTTTATTGATTCTCTCGGATTTGCTGTGTGTACGCCGGTCCCAACGAAGGAGGGGGATTTTACCGATGCGGTTTCTAAATAAGGAGGTTGGTTTTAGCGAGTATCGATTCGACTTTTTCGGATGAAAATTGGTTTTGTAAGGTACTGTTCGACAGTCTTTTTGCTCTTTCTGTCGATTATTTCCCCAGCATCGGCTTTGGAGTCGATTGAATTATCAATCGATAAAATTTCGGCTGAAGAATGGCAGTTGGAGCACGCTATTTTGCAAATGAACGATATCGGTCGGGTAGACCCTCAATTCGCTTTGCAATCGGCAGCGCTTCGTTTGCCGCCGCCGTTTGATGCGTTATCCGGCTTGCAAATCGGTTGCCGCAGTTTTCAATGGCGGGAAAATTATTTGCAATGCCGGCAGGGGCAGGGACGGATTGTTTCTGAGTCGTTAGCGTCGCCCTCTTTTGTTTTTTCATTTCAGGTGAAGGATCAGCAAGGGATTGTTCAAATCGACGATCTGTCTTTATTCGGCGGCAAGTTTTCAATTCGGGCCAAAGAAAAAGCCGGCCGGTGGAACTGTAAAATCGACGCCAAAAACGTTAAGGTCAAAAGTCTTCAGTCTTTTTTTAAATGGGCTCGACTACAATCCGCGACAGGGTCGGTCGATTTGCAAGTTGAAGTTAAGGGAGAACGTACGGTTCTCCTTGACGTCATTGGCGATGCATTGATGCAAAATTTAACGCTGCAAAATCGAGACGGTAAGATTGCAACGGAAGAGTTGACACTGATAAGTCAACTGTCGGCTGTCAAACGGCCGGAAGGTTGGCAGTGGCAATCACAGCACGATTTTTTACAGGGTGCAACGTATATCGAACCGTTGTTCTTGCAGCTCGAAAAAAAGCAGCCGGTTACATTATCTGCCAGCGGAAAATGGTTGCCTGAAAATGACGCAGTGAATTTGAACTCGGTTTCATGGCGTCATCCTAGCATTGTGGACTTAAGCGGCTCTGGGGTAATAATTTATCGCAATGGCTTTGAATTGACATCTGAGGATCTAACAGTCCATTCAACGGTCCTTGAAACCGCTTCGCCTATCTATTTGTCGCCGTTTCTGGAAGGCGGAAAATGGGCCGGTATCGATTTGGCCGGCCAGGCAAGTGTTAAGGTTTCGATCGATCGTAACAAACTAACTTCTTTACAACTTAGTTTCGATCATGTGAACGTGGACGACGCCGAGAACCGTTTTCAAATCCGTCAGGCGGCAGGACGGGTTGATTGGCGTAATACGTTGCAATTCACTGAAGTTTCCGAAATCAGTTGGAAGCAATTGAAATTGAAAGCGATTCCGTTCGGAGCGGGGCGAATAAGCTTTCTTGTCCATGATAAGCAGTTCAATCTGCAGCAGCCGACCGATGTCCCAATGCTGGACGGCGTATTTTCCGTTAAGCGTTTCAGTTATGCCGCAGTCGCTAATGAAGATGCCGATGTACATTTCGAAGGTGCGATTAAGCGACTATCCATGGCGCAATTGTCCAAAGCGTTGGATTGGACTCCGCTCAGCGGAGAAATCAGCGGGAAGATTCCAGGTGTTGTTTACCGTAATAAGAAATTGGAGCTGCAGGGCGCATTGAAAATACAGGTATTCGACGGCGAAGTGACGATCAAAAAATTGGCGTCGTCGGGCTTGTTTTCCGATTTCTCTCAGATCTATGCCGATATTGACGTCGACAATCTGGATTTGGATGCCATTACCAGCAAGTTCGAGTTTGGTAATATCCAAGGTCGGCTATCGGGTTATGCACATAATGTTTATCTGGAAAACTGGCAGCCGGTTTCTTTTTACGCTTGGTTGGGGACGCCGGATAACGATGATTCCCGCCATCGTATCAGTCAGAAAGCGGTGGAGAATATCGCCAGCATTGGCGGCGGCGGTGCGGCCGATTTGATATCCAAAGGTTTTCTCGGACTATTTGATACGTTCGGCTATGACAAACTGGGGTTCGGTTGTTATTTAAATCAGGGTGTTTGCCAGATGATGGGAGTCGCTTCCGCCGATAACGGTTATTATTTGATTAAAGGCGGCGGCCTGCCAAGAATTGACGTAATCGGCTATAATCCACGGCTGGACTGGACCGTACTGATGCAACGATTACGCCGGATTATTGATACCGATGAAGTTGTTTTCGATTAACGAGGGGAAATCATGAAACAGATGACATTTTTGGGCGCGTTATTGTTAACTGCGTGCGTCACGATCAACATATATTTTCCGGCCGCGGCCGCTGAAAAGGTTGCGGACGAAATTATTCAGGAAATCCAACAGGAACAGAAAGATAAAAAAAGTTCCTCTGAAGCACCGCTTGAACCGCAATCCGGTCTTTCAGAGCGACAACTTTCTTGGTATCGGAAGATCGACGGTGTGATCGATTTTTTCGTCAGGCCGGCTAATGCCGAAGCCAACTTATCGGTCGATACACCTGAAATCAGGAGAATCCGCGCTTCGATGCAAGGCCGCTTTGCTGATCTCAAGCCTTTTTACGATCAAGGGCTGATTGGTATCAAAGCTGACGGTTTGCTTACCGTTAAAGGTTCGGTTCCGCTCAAAGACAGAAACAAGGTCAATAAACTGGTGGCCGCGGAAAATGCCGAACGCAATAAATTATATCAGGCGATCGCCAATGCTAACGGTCATCCCGATTGGGTTAGGCAAATCAAGGAGACATTTGCCGCACGCTGGGTGGGTAATGCCCGTTCCGGTTGGTGGTATCAAACTTCAAACGGCAGTTGGAAACAGAAATAAGCATGGCAGGACGAAGAGTCAAAAAGAAAAAATTACCGGAGACAGCGGTTAAAGTCAGTATCGAATCGTTAGCGCATGACGGTCGCGGCGTCGCTCATGTTGACGGAAAAGTGGTTTTTATCGACGAGGCGTTGCCCGGCGAGGAGTTGGAATTCATTTACTCAGACAGCCGTCGGGATTATGCCGAAGGGAGAGTGGTTTCGTTGCTGACTCGTTCCGAACATCGCGTCGAACCGGACTGCGCTCACTTCGGTCGCTGCGGCGGATGCAGTTTTCAACATGTCGACGATGGTGAACAAATTCACTTCAAAGAAGAGTTGTTGCAGGAGCAGTTCAAGCGTATTGGTAAAGTGCCGATTCCGGAAATTTGGGAGGCGTTGACCGGACCGCATTGGGGATATCGGCGCAAAGCGCGGATGGGCGTCAAATATGTCGCGAAAAAAGGTCGGGTGCTGGTGGGGTTTCGCGAACGCCGCAATCCGTTTCTTGCCGAAATAGAAAGTTGTAAAGTCATGCATCCGACGGTGGGCGAAAAACTGATGGATTTGTCGGCGATGATCGGTCGTTTGACGATTAAAGATCAAATCCCGCAGATAGAAGTCGCCATTGGAGATAACGAGTGCGTTTTGGCGTTTCGGGTGCTGAAAGCGCCGACTGCAGAAGACAAACGAATCATGAGCGATTTCGGACGAGACCACGGTATCAGTATTTGTCTCCAACCGAAAGGACCTGACACCATTGCGCCGATCGAAGGCGATCCCGAAGTGATCCCGACCTATTCGTTGCCGGATCAGCAAGTGACATTTCGTTTTCGTCCTGCCATGTTTACCCAGGTTAATTATGAAATTAACCGCAAAATGGTGAATCGCTCCATCGAAGCATTGGATTTGGACGAGAACGACAACGTGCTCGATCTGTTCTGCGGATTAGGTAATTTTACTCTGCCGATGGCGACTCGGGCCGGTCATGTGGTCGGTGTCGAAGGCGATTTACCGTTGGTCAGGCATGCGCGGGAAAATGCTCGTTTGAACGGATTGGATAACGTCGATTTTTATGCGGCAGATTTGACTAAGGATGTCAGCGACCAATCTTGGAGCCGGCAGCGTTTCAATAAGGTTTTACTCGATCCGTCTCGCGCAGGCGCAGCCGAAATCCTGCATAATTTCAAACATTGGAATCCCGATCGTATCGTCTATGTGTCCTGTAATCCTTCGACCCTGGCCAGGGACGCCGGTATTTTGGTGAATGAATTGGGGTATAAACTGATTAAAGCCGGCGTGATGGATATGTTTCCGCAAACGGCGCATGTGGAGTCCATCGCGTTGTTCGAGAAATAATGACCTCCGAAGTTTCTCTTGAAATATCGATCACAGAACAGCGATTGACCGTTTGGAGCGGTGATCGAGTTGTCAAATCGTATCCGGTGTCGACAGCAAAGAATGGGGCCGGCGAATTGATGGGCAGCGAGTGCACGCCGACCGGCGGACATAAAATTCGAGCAAAAATTGGTGCCGGCCAGCCTATCTTTTCGGTCTTTACCGGCCGCCGACCGACCGGCGAAATTTATTCGGCCGAGTTGGCTGCGCGTTACCCGAATCGAGATTGGATTTTGACCCGAATTTTGTGGTTAAACGGGACTGAGCCAGGAAAAAACCGTTACGGCCGGGTCGACAGCGGTTGGCGTTATATATATATCCACGGTTGCCCCGATCACTTACTGCAAGGCAAGCCCGAGTCTCACGGTTGCATCAGAATGAAAAATGCCGATGTCATGGATTTGTTCGATCGTGTCGAGCCAGGCTGTCCGGTAAATATCCAGCTTTAAATGACGTTAAACGTTATTGCCCCTAAACTCTATTCATTAATCAGCTTTTGTAAACGCATCGACGCATGGCGAGAATTGTATTAGGCATTGAATACGACGGTAGTTCGTTCCATGGTTGGCAACGACAAGAGGGTAAGCGGACTGTCCAGGCCGAGGTTGAGGCGGCCTTGGGTAAAATTGCCGACCGACCGGTTACCGTCTTGTGTGCCGGTAGGACCGATACTGGCGTTCACGCGCTGGAACAGGTAGTTCACTTCAATACCGATGTCGACCGCGATATGCATGCTTGGTTGATGGGCGGAAATAGCCAATTGCCTGACGATGTCAGAATTCTTTGGGCCAAACCGGCGCAGGCCGACTTTCACGCCCGCTACAGTGCTGTTGCACGATTTTATCGTTATATTTTCCTCAATCGTCCGATGAAATCCGCACTGGCCCGCAAGCAAGTCACGTGGTGTTACGAGCCTTTGGATGAAAAAAAGATGCATCAGGCGGCCCAAGCGCTGATCGGAGAACATGATTTTTCCTCATTCCGCGCTCATAGCTGTCAATCGAAAAGTCCCAACAGATTGATGTATTTCATTGATGTTTACCGGGACAACGATCGGGTCATTATGGATATATCCGCCAACGCTTTCGTTCATCATATGGTTAGAAACATTGCCGGTGTATTGATGGATATCGGGCGAGGCAGGCGACCTTTGAACTGGACCGAACAGCTGTTAGAGATCAAAGACCGCGAACAGGGCGGCGTCACGGCTCCGCCGGATGGTCTATACTTAGGCGGAATTTATTATCCGGAACACTATGAAATTCCTTACCACCCTATTTTCAAGAAATTGCCGAAAGACGCGAAACGATTCGATTAACTCTATAAATATCAACCGTTTCTCGTTGGCAGTCAGCAAAACCCGACACCTACCTGGTAAGCTTAAACCAAACGTAAAAAACCGGCTCCGTCACAAAAATGTAAGAAATGACTTACATGTTGCGGAGTGCCATGTTACTTTACAACGCTATTCAATCAAAAGAATGCGCCTACCAACAAATTAGTTTTATGTGCAAGAAATTCTTTATTTTTTGGGTATTCATTGTCTTTTTTTGCCAAAAAGTCTCGGCCGAATCCAATGAGTTATTAAACTTATCAGTCGAAGATCTACTGAATGTCGAAGTCACCTCGGTAGCAAAAAAAGCTCAGTCCTTGAATGATTCACCGGCAGCTGTTTTTGTCATCAGCCAAGAAGACATTCGCCGAATCGGCGCCACATCGATCCCGGAAGCTTTAAGATTGGCGCCGGGGCTCGATGTCGCTAGAATCGATACGCATAAATGGGCGATTTCAGCGAGGGGGTTTAACGGCCGCTTTGCCAATAAACTGTTAGTTCTGATCGATGGCCGCAGTATTTATACCCGGGCCTTTGCAGGAGTTTATTGGGAAAATCAGGATGTGATGCTGGAAGATGTCGAGAGGATCGAAGTGATTCGCGGTCCTGGAGCGACGTTATGGGGAGCGAACGCGGTCAATGGCGTCATCAATATCATAACCAAGCATTCGTCCGAAACTCAAGGCGGTCTATTCGTGGCTGGCGGAGGGACCGAAGAGGAAGGTTTCGGTGCGTTGAGATATGGCGGAAAAGTGTCAGATAACACTACCGCTCGAGCCTATGTCAAAGGCTTTAAGCGTGATGAAAATAAGTTCGAAACCGGGGGGGAGTCGGGCGACAATTGGGATAAGGTGCAGGGCGGGTTCAGGATGGATTCGCACTATTCACCGCAGGACTCGCTAACACTCCAGAGTGATGTTTATTACAGTCATTTAGAACAATACACGACGATGCCTACTGTGATGGCACCGTATCAAGATAACTTTAATGAGCGTAACAATAGTTATGGCGGCAATGTCTTAGCGCGTCAACAGCATACTTTTTCATCGACTTCCGATTATTCCCTGCAGGCGTATTACGACTTTTACGAACGGGAAGAAATTTATTTCAAGGAATCCCGGCATACCGTTGATCTGGATTTCCAGCATCGGTTTGCATTATTTGACTGGAACGATGTGGTTTGGGGGGTGGGTTACCGTTATAGCCACGACGACACCGTCGGCAGTTCCATACTTATGCTGAGTCCAAAAAGCCGAAATGACCAATTGGTTAGTGCATTTATTCAGGATGAAATTACACTAATCTACGACCGCTTGTGGCTGACGGTAGGTTCTAAATTCGAGCATAACGACTACAGCGGGTTCGAAGGCCAGCCAACCGCTCGTTTAATGTGGGCACCGCATCATCAACATCGACTATGGGCAGCGGTATCACGTGCCGTTAGGACGCCATCACGTGCCGAAAGCGATATGACTTTGCTGCAAAAAGTGATTCCTCATCAGGTGCTTGCTGTACCCCCATTTTTTTCACCGGCGGTTGCTGTGTCTTTGGGTGGCGGGACTTACGATTCGGAAGAAGTGATCAGCTACGAATTAGGATACCGAACTACAATTATCGAGAGTGTTTCCGTAGATTTGGCGGCGTTTTATAACGATTATAGAAATTTAAGATCGGTTCATAGGAGTACGCCGGTTTTTAATGGAACCTATGTCGAACA
>JBNLEI010000232.1:0-4805 GCA_050304855.1 Methylococcaceae bacterium | reverse complement strand
TCGAGACGATTCAGATTTTCGCTTCTGATCCCTATCCGTGATTTAATCGTGAAGCAACTTTACCGGCATATTTAGAAATAAGCTTTTCAATGATCGATATACCAACGATAAGTCAGCTCTATTCCCTTTTCCAAGTCCGTTTTCGCGCTCCATCCCAAGTGATTGAGTTTTTCTACCGTTAACAACTTTCTAGGCGTACCATCGGGCTTGTCGGTATCGAAAACCAATGTGCCATCGAAACCAACGATTTTTTTGACTAATAACGCCAATTCTTTAATGCTCACGTCTTCGCCTGTACCCACGTTAACGATTTCGTGATCGGAATAGTTTTTCATCAAAAAGACAGTCGCGTCGGCCATATCGTCGACGTAAAGAAACTCTCTTTTTGGAGTTCCGGTACCCCATACGGTAACGGCTTCATCACCGTTCACTTTGGCTTCGTGGAATTTACGAATCAGCGCAGGTAGAACATGCGAATTTTGGAGATCGAAATTATCGCCCGGACCATATAAATTGGTGGGCATTAAACTGATGGCATCGAATCCGTACTGTTTACGGTAAGCCTGGCACATTTTAATGCCGGCGATTTTGGCGATGGCGTACCATTCGTTTGTCGGCTCAAGGGCGCCGGTAAGTAGATATTCTTCCTTTAACGGTTGCGGTGCCATTTTTGGATAGATACAAGACGAACCCAAAAATACGAATTTTTTAACTCCCGCCTGCCAAGCACCATGAATCAGGTTATTTTGGATGGTTAGGTTGTTGTAAATGAATTCTGCAGGATAGGTATTGTTGGCAAGAATGCCGCCAACTTTAGCCGCTGCATCGATCACCACATCCGGCTGTTCCACCTCATAGAATTGATTGACAGCCGAATGATTCATCAGGTCCAGTTCTTGCCGAGTACGCATTACGATATTACGAAAACCCTGGCGTTGCAGGTTTCTGACGATGGCTGCCCCAACCAAACCACGATGGCCGGCTACATAGATTTTGGTATCCTGATTTATTTCCGCGGTTTTAACTAATGTCGTCATTTTTCTTCAAGTAAGGCACGGACGGATCTCTGTTCCTTATCAGTTGAAACAAAATTTCATAGAGCAGCAAATTCCGCACCAGTTTTAATTAAGGCAAAGTGATCATTTCAAACCGTAATCAGAGGCCTAAAATTTGGTTCGATCGAGTCGAATAAGAACGGCTAAAAAACATCCCAATTTAGCGATGCCCTTGCTTTATTACAAAACTATGTCATTTGACTCACTTGATGTGTTATATAACCCACTTAATTTCCAATCATCACTCCTCAAAGAATCATTGCAAGTGGTCATCCAATAAAGCGTTTAATATCTTGGCAAATGCAGTATGTCACTATTTCCTTCTAGACGTGCAACCAAAACGTTCTTCGATAAAACGGGTTAGCGAATGTTTTATCGACTAAAATCGAATTTAGGTCTTACCGAGGATAAGCTTTTTCGAAAGTACGACAGCAACATCGGAATTGTAGCGATAAGGCTAAGACTGATGCCGATCGCGAATAATGGATTATTTCCCCCTTTCCTTTGGAGAACGTGCAGAACTTACAATTCGAAAAACAGATCGTCTTCGTCACTCTCTTCAAAGGCAGGACGCACATCGATACCGCGTTCCTGACGGATTAACTGCCTGACTTTGGCCTGTTCTTTATTTTCTTCCCGTATCTGTGGAAAAATACCGCCGTATTGCTTGCCTTTAATAACATCAAGCATGATATCAAGATTGATATGTGGCAATCCCTCTGAGAATCCGAACACTAGGGCGTAATCGCACAACGTATTGATCAGGCGCGGAATTCCTCCGCTGTGGTAGTAAACAGCCGCAATGGCATATTTGTCGAAAACAGTTTCTTTCCCCCCGGCAACCACAAGGCGGTGTTTAATGTAGGCGACGGTTTCTTTGTAACCCAATGCTTTGAGCTTGTAATCGACAGATACCCGTTGGGCCAACTGTCTTAACTCATGCCGCTGCATTGTTTCCTGCAATTCCGGCTGACCAACCAGAATCAGCTGGACGACTAGATGCTTGTCGGCATTGATATTGGAAATGAGCCTCAGTTCCTCTAGCGTATCGGTATCCATGTTTTGGGCTTCGTCAATGATCAATACGGTCCTTTTATTTTCCGCATAATTTTCGATGAGGAACTCGACCAATGCCTGATAACGACCGGCTTTATCTTGCGCGTGCGTTTTAATATCGAAGGCTATCAACACCCACTGCAATAAATCTCCGAAAGCACTGTGGGCGTTGGAAATCAGACCCACCACAATATCCGTGTCGATGTGCTGTAAAATCTGCCTGATTAAAGTCGTTTTGCCAGACCCCACTTCTCCGGTAATGACCGAAATCCCAGTCTGACTCTGCAGACCGTAACTCAACATGGTCAAAGCCATTTCGTGCTGTTTGCTTAAATACAAAAACGACGGATCAGGCGTCAACGCGAAAGGCGGTTCTTTAAAACCGAAAAATTCGTTATACATTGTTCTATCCGTAAGCTTCTGTTGCCATATTGGATTCAGCTGACTTGTTGAGAACACTCCCCAGATATTTTCCCTTATCGATCAACTGAATGCTTTGTTGTACCTCATCAGCACTGTTTTCCCCTTCGGCTACGACCAACAAGCAAGCGTCGACATTTGGCATAAAAACCATAGCGTCGTCCGTTTGCAGCAAAGGCGGCAAATCCACAACCACAATACGATCAGGATAGCGGTGTTTAAGCTCGCTTGCCAACTCGAGCATTTTGGGGGAGGTCAACAAATCCGAGGAACGTTGAATCGGTCTGCCGGCCGGTAAAATCACCAATTTTTCCAACCCGGGGTGAATTAAGAGCTCCGGGATAGTTTTGTCACCGGAAAAGTAATCGCTCAGGCCGGGCTCGGCCGGCAAATTGAAATAATGATGAAGACTCGGCTTTCTTAGATCCAAATCAGCCAGTAGAACCGAATAGTTGGCATCCATGGCGATACTGATCGCGAGATTGGTCGCTATATTGGATTTGCCAGCCCCTCGCGTCGGACTGGTCACAGCAAGCAAATTCGATTGATCGACCTGCATTCTTTGCAAAATCTTGGTTCTGAGAATTTTAAACAAATCGGCTCGAGAATCGTCGTCTAATCCTGCAATAATTCGATTGCGCTTAAGCGTCTCGGCGGAAACATTGATATTACGCGACTGCGAATACGCGATCTGCTGCGTTTCGACCGTGTTACCCACCACAACATCGGTTCGAGGGTTAATTACCGCCTCTTTCCGTTGTTGTTGAGCCTTTTCTAGCGCTTTTTTTATACGTTCCATAGTTATGTCATTGATCTTTAAATTGTTTCTATCAGCTTCATTATCATTCTTTTCTTATTCGGCAAAGCTCTTTGTACGATGCGCTTACTCAGCCAGTCCCAATTTTCTGATCATCACGAACCACAACACATCCAGCGGCATAATTAAAAAATGAAAACCGATGGTGACAAGAATTACGCTAGCAATTGAAAAATACATCAATCGCACTTTGGCTTTTTTTGCGAGTGCGAGATCTTCCGCATTTTCAATGAAAGGAATCACAACCAAGGGATATTCGCCAGTAGCCGCCAGGATTCCCCGTGCACCGTAAATTGCAGAATTCAACGCCTCCTTAAGAATCGCGAACGCGACTGCAACACCCGCCGACAACACAAAGCCTAAAAACAAGATCGCTTTTCGATTCGGCTTAAAAGGTTCTTCCGGCATCAACGGCGGCTCGATCAACGAGAATCGTTCGGCCTTACGGTCTTTTTCCATCGCCTGCGACATATCCGCCTCCATTTGCTTGGCCTTGACTTCACGAAACTTCAACATCGCGTTATCGTATTCCCGGCTTAACTCAAGATATTCACGCTCGACCTGCGGCGCTTTCAGCAATCCCTGTTCGATTCGTTCCAGCTTACTCATCAGTTTATTCTTCACGTCAAGCAAAGACAAGCGTTCGGCTCTGGCAGCGTTTAATTGCGCCTGCAATTGAATATAGGCTGGATTATCGGGTTTGGCATCAATAGCTTTTTGACGTCTGGCAGGCTGATCGAGTTCCGCTTGCAAGCTGTCAATCTGCTGTTTTAATTGCTTTACGTCGGGATGATCAGCCGAGTAGCGCTCGCTCAAACTGGCCAGATCTGCCTCTTTGTCTTTTAACTGTTTTAAAATTTCCAGCTTATCGACACCGCCGACTTCCGCTTCCAAGGCTGCAATCTCTTTTTCCATCTTGACCACATCGGGATGATCGACTGCATATTTAGCTTTCAAACTGACGTACTTCGCTTGCAAAGCTTTCAGTCGGTCACGGGGCCCGTAAATACGCTCACCTGTTTCTGAAAAAACGGCCATATTCGGATCAATTTGCGACAATTGCGCTTCCAGATACACAATTCTGTCATCGGCTGCGGCGATTTGCCGATTGGCCTCCATTAGCTGTTGTTCCGTTCTGTCCAGCATAGTCATATTCAACTGTTGTAACCCAGGAAGACTGTCCTCATGCTCTTCCTTAAAAACAGCCAGCTCTTTTTCCAACTTGGAGATCAACTGACTTAGCTTATCGGCTTCGATAGCCAAAAAACTGGTCGCTTCGGAAGCGATTTCAGAACGCCGTTTCAAGTTCTCGTTCAAATAGAGATTGACCAGCTCATTAGCGACCTGCTGAGCTTTCTGGGGGGATTTGTTTTCAAACGAAAGCGTAAAGGCGATTGTCGCCTGCACCGGACGGCCGCTCTGCGGATCGACGACATCGGCACTGACCATTTCCAGTT
>JBNLEI010000231.1:0-7347 GCA_050304855.1 Methylococcaceae bacterium | reverse complement strand
GGAGGAACTTCGCTGGCTTCCGGTTCGGCAATCAGCGCGGCGAGACGATGTTCCTCGGCATATTTAAGAAAACGTTCTTTGTCTGTTTCGGGGATCCACGCTTGTACGACAAACACTACATCATTGTCGAGCGTCAACGTGTGAGCCACTTTTAAATCGGCCTCCTCTTCATTTTTAACAAGACTGAGTGAGATTAACGTAACCCAGCGAGTTAATGATTGTCTTTCAGCCTGGAGATCTTCAAGTTGTAACAAGGTTTCTTCAAGTTGCTTGCGCAACTGCGACAATGGTACTTTGCCAGTATGGGTGCGAGTCACGGGCATGACATTCGGGGCGGGTTCCTTTTCGGCCAGAACGACGACATAACAATAGATATTGTCCCGATGTACGACCTCGTAGATCAACTCTTCGCCCAGTTTATTCATCAGGCGTTTCGGCACGATATAAAACCATAGTTTAATACTGCCGACATCGTCTTCATCGGTAAGTTTAAAGTCGCCCCAAGGCTCGATTTCTTCAATCCGTTTGAGCAGAAAATCTCGCTGGTCCGATAAGCGCCGACATTCCGAGCGTACAGTGAGCGTTTTCTCCACTACCTCGTGAAGATTAAAATCTCCGGTATTTTTAACCTGATGGCGTTTGTGCTGGCATTGCATCAGGTATTTCAACGCCGATATCGCTTTTTCGGTAATCTGATGCGATGCCGATTCCGCCGACATCGGTAATTCGGTTAACGGGATCAAATGGGCGCCTCCCAGATCCTGTAATTGCCGAAGAACCTCAGTTTTTTCCCGATTCAGTCCACACAAAGTGAGTTTAGAAAGGGTTACGATGGCCATGACGCTTCCTTGAGTCTTTTTTGCTTAGTGATTTTCGCTCCCACGACTGCAGCTCTTTCGGTATCTGAAAGAAAAATCCGGATCTTACGGATGTTCTGTTGAGCGCGGGGAATCAAAATTTTATCGAATAAATTGACTCGTTGGGTCACCTTCTTGACGGCATGATCCAATATTTTCATCCGTTTTTGCTCTACTTTCAGGCGTACCTGAAGTTCGAGCATTTCCTTTAATTTTCGGACCGTCATATCGACCCAATGCGGTTTGCAGAAAAAAGAATAAGGTTTTTCATGGAGATCGATATTCGACAATGCCGGGACTTCAACACCGACCAGATTTTCACGACCGATGTGAACCTTTTCGATGGTGATTAATTGATCTAACTTAATGCTGGTTTCTGCAAGCATGGGCAAGTGTTCGGCGACATATCGCAGAATATCCGAAATTGCCGCTTCGGTCTGTTGCATTTGTTTGATCGCTTTCGCTCTCTCGGCGATCAACTGTTGACGCTTCAGGTCGAGCGAAGGCAAGTACTGGCGGTAACGCTTCAGCATTCCGCTTTGTTTATGCAACGAGGCTTTACTGTATTGCAGTCTGCTCATGGCGCGGAAAATATTTGTCGATTAAGGACTGTTTCATCAATAACTCGTTTTCGCTGAAACATTCGGCCAGTGTTTGCCAGCTTAAATTGAGTGCATCCTCCAATGAAATCGAGACATTGATATCCATGAAGCGCTGTCTGAACAACTGACCGAATTTGAGCAGTTTTCTGTCGAATTCGGACAATTCGAAAGCCATGGCTTGTTTCTGTTCGGCATCGTTGGCTCCCGCATAAAAACGAATCATCGCATTCATGATTTGAGCATGGTCTTCACGGGTCACTTTACCGATGACATGCTGTTTCAATCGAGATAACGAACCGAAGGGATCGAGCATTTTGTTATGTAGATAAAACTGCCCTTCGGTAATATATCCGGTATTGTCTGGAACAGGATGGGTGACATCGTTACCCGGCATGGTGGTTACGCTAAGAATGGTCACGGAGCCTGAACCGCGGTAGTCGCAAGCTTTTTCGTAACGTCTGGCCAACTGCGAATAGAGGTCGCCCATATAGCCCCGGTTAGACGGTACATGTTCCATCGCCACACCGACTTCTTTCATTGCGTCGGCATAAGCCGTCATATCGGTCATTAGTACCAGCACGCGTTTACCCTCTTCGACGGCGAAACGCTCGGCCACGGTCAGGGCCATATCCGGCACCAATAGACGCTCTACAATCGGATCGGACGCCAGATTGACAAACATCACCGTTCGGGCGAAAACACCGGCCTGTTCGAATTGGGAGCGGAAAAAATGATAGTCGTCGAAAATCAGTCCCAGACCGGCAAATACGACGATATCGGCATCGGCCTGGATACCAATCCTGGACAAAAAAGCATTGTAAGGTTCGCCGGAAATTGAAAATATCGGTATCTTTTGACTCTCGACCAATGTATTGAATAAATCGATCATCGGTACATTGGTGCGTATCATTTTTGACGCCAATACCCGTTTCATGGGATTGACCGAAGCACTTTCGATGGGTACTTTGGGGTCGGGCTTCAGCGATGAGCCGTTGTCGAGCGGCTCTCCTACACCGTTAAATATACGGCCCAGAATATTGCCGGAATACGTGACTTGCATCGGGTGTCCGAGAAAACGGACCGAAGCATTTGTGGACAAACCTTGAGTACCGGAAAAAATCTGCAGGGAGATTTCGTTACCGTTAATCCGGATCACTTGAGCTAGAGACTCCCGGCCGTTGTCGTCTTCTATTTTAGCCAGGTCTCCGAAACGGGTCGTAATATCCTTCAAACCACCCGAGTCGGCTACTTTGACTGTCATGATGTTGCCGACAATCGACCGTATATTGTGATGCCTGACCATGTTTTCAATCACAAACGTCTCTCCTATTTTGTTGGCAATGGCTATAAGCCATGTCTGAACTATTTAGGCAATCAACGTAGGATTGCCTTAAAGCGGTAAACGATCAATAGCCGTCTGATTGCATTTCCAACAGCCTCGATACAGTCCGTTTAAACTCGAACGCACCTTCGCCCTCCTTATAGATATCACGAGGATGCGCTTCGGCGCTACAGATAAATTTGACTTTATGTTCGTACAATGTATCGATCAGTATTTCGAAGCGTCTTGCCTCATCGCAGAAATCGGGCGCCAAACGCGGTACACCGGCCATGATCAAGGTTCGGAATTGTTTGGCTATCTGCAGATAATCCGCCGCCCCCAACGATCGCTTGCAGAGTTGTTCAAACGAAGTCAGCGCCGTATCGCCGTGTACGGCTGTCAGTTCGATGTCTCTGCCGAATACGTGAATAATTGCGGGAGTTAAGGAACGGGCATGGCTATGCTGAAAAAAGCTTTGCAAGACGAAATCGTCTGCGGCCTCGTTCAATGGATAAAAATAGCGTTTCTGATCGGCTTCGGGGCGGATCGAGCGATAATCGATTTCGCCCGATAATTCGACGACATTGGCCGACTCGAGCAACAACTTGACGAACGGGACGAACTGATCTCTCAGTAAGCCGCCTCGATAAAGATCGGAAGGGTGGCGGTTGGATGTCATGACGACCACGACGCCTAATTCGAAAAGTTGGCGAAACAACCGTTCCATGATCATCGCATCGGCAATATCGGTGACATGGAATTCGTCGAAACAAAGTAACAATGCGGAATTTCGGATCTGGCGAGCCAGCGCTGTGATCACGTCCGGCCGATTTCGCTGTCGATAGCGGTGAACAAAGGCATGCACTTCCTGCATAAAAGCGTGAAAATGCACTCGGCGTTTCTGGACAACCGGACAGGCGGAAAAAAACAAGTCCATCAGCATCGATTTGCCGTGCCCTACACCGCCGTAGATATATAAATGCCGAAAGGAAACGACCGAGGTTCGGGTAATCAGTCTTCCTGCTAAAGGGCGCTGTTGACACTTGTCCTGCAGGACTACCTTTTCCAGCAAAGTTTGCAAATAACCGACGACTTGAAGCTGGGCGGGATCATGGCAAAACCCTTTTCGGCTCAACAACTGGTTATATTCGTCAGTCAGGTCGACGTGTTTTCGCGTCGATCTGACAGAAACCGGCTGAAGAAAATATTTCTTGAACATGATCCTGCTAGGCGTTATTCGTCGATTGTAAACTCAACAGCCAACAGGAAACCGCCTTGCCGGAGGTTTCCGATTGGTCGGCCGGACTAAACTTCTTCTTGTACTTGCTCGGCTTTACTGCGATAGCTGGCAATTTGGTCAAAATTCAGATAACGGTACGTATCAACGCTGGCTTCATCGATAATGCCAGCGTACCGCATGTATTCCTCTTTGGTAGGGATTTTTCCCAGAATCGAACATACCGAGGCCAACTCGGCAGAAGCCAGATAGACATTGGCGCCATTGCCCAAACGATTGGGGAAGTTGCGAGTCGAGGTGGAAACAACAGTCGAGTTATCTGCCACTCTGGCCTGGTTGCCCATGCACAACGAACAACCCGGCATCTCCATTCTGGCGCCGGCTTTACCGAACGTACTGTAATAGCCTTCTTCGGTCAACTGAGTTTGATCCATCTTGGTCGGCGGTGCCATCCACAAGCGGGTCGGCAACTCGCCTTTCTGTTGCTCCAATAACTTACCGGCAGCCCTGAAGTGGCCGACATTGGTCATACATGAGCCGATAAAAACTTCATCGATATGGGTGCCGGCGACATCGGAAAGCGTTTTGACATCATCCGGGTCGTTGGGGCAAGCCATTAGGGGTTCTTTAATCTGGCTCATATCGATTTCGATAACTTCAAAGTATTCGGCATCGTCATCTGCTTCCATCAGAACAGGTTTATCCAGCCACTCGTGCATCGCTTTAATGCGCCTTTGCAAGGTTCTTGCATCGCCGTAACCTTCTGAAATCATCCATTTCAACAAAGTAATGTTTGAGTTCAAATACTCCCGGATCGGTTCCTCCGCCAAACGAATGGTACAGCCGCCGGCCGAACGCTCGGCCGAGGCGTCCGATAGTTCGAATGCTTGCTCGACTTTTAAATTCGGCAAACCTTCGATTTCCAGAATTCGACCGGAAAAAACGTTCTTCTTGCCTTTTTTTTCTACGGTCAGCAAACCCCGTTGAATCGCTGCGTAAGGAATAGCGTTGACCAAGTCGCGCAAAGTGATGCCAGGTTGCATTTCGCCGGTAAAACGAACCAATACCGACTCCGGCATATCCAAAGGCATTACGCCGGTTGCGGCAGCAAAGGCCACCAGCCCGGAGCCTGCTGGAAAGGAAATGCCGATTGGAAAGCGAGTATGCGAGTCGCCGCCGGTACCGACAGTATCCGGCAATAACATCCGATTCAGCCATGAATGGATGATGCCGTCGCCGGGCCTAAGTGAAACGCCGCCGCGATTCATGATGAAATCCGGTAACGTGTGCTGCATCTCGACATCGACCGGCTTTGGATAAGCAGCGGTATGGCAGAAAGATTGCAATACCAAGTCGGCGGAAAACCCCAAACAGGCCAGGTCTTTCAATTCGTCGCGCGTCATCGGACCTGTGGTATCCTGCGATCCGACCGTGGTCATATGCGGTTCGCAGTAAGTGCCGGGGCGAACGCCCACTACACCGCAGGCCTTGCCCACTATTTTTTGCGCCAGGGTATAACCTTTACCGCTATCGCCGCTTGACGTCGGACGTCGGAATACGGTTGAAGCAGGTAAGTTTAGCGCTTTACGTGCCCGGTCGGTTAAACCGCGTCCTATGATCAACGGAATTCGTCCGCCGGCGCGAACTTCGTCGAGAATAACATCGGTTTTCAAAGAAAACTCACAGATTGTTTCTCCGGACCCATGCAGTTTAACGACACCTTGATACGGATAGATATCAATGACGTCGCCCATGTTAAGATGGGTCACATCGCATTCGAACGGCAAGGCACCTGAATCTTCCATGGTATTAAAGAAGATCGGCGCAATCTTGCCGCCGATACAGACACCGCCGGCGCGTTTATTGGGAATATAAGGAATATCCTCACCCATGTACCATAACACGGAGTTGGTGGCGGATTTTCGCGATGACCCAGTACCGACGACATCACCGACATAAGCTACCGGGAAACCTTTTTGCTTGAGTTCTTCAATCTGTTGTTCAGCATTGGTGATACCGTCTCGAGGCATTTTCAGCATGGCTTTGGCATGCAGCGGAATATCCGGTCTCGACCAAGCGTCAGGTGCTGGCGACAAATCGTCGGTGTTGGTTTCTCCAGTCACTTTAAATACCGAAACCGTCAATTTTTCGGGAACTTCGGGTTTACTGGTAAACCATTCGGCGTCGGACCAGGATTGAACCACCTGTTTGGCAAACACATTACCGGCGTCCGCTTTGTCTTTGATGTCGTGAAAAGCATCAAAAACCAATAAAGTGTGAGACAAAGCATTGGCCGCCAGCGGCGCCAAAGTATTATTATCCAGTAAGTCGATTAGCGGTGCTATGTTATAACCGCCCAGCATAGTGCCCAGCAATTCCGTGGCATGTTCAGGAGTCAATATCGGAGATTGTGTTTCGCCTTTGGCGATTGCGGTAAGAAAACAGGCTTTGACATAAGCCGCTTCATCGACACCGGCAGGAACGCGATGAGTCAATAGATCCAGAATAAAATCCTCTTCGCCTTCTGGAGGAAGTTTGATCAATTCGACCAGTTGGGCAACCTGTTCGGCATCCAGAGGCTTAGGGACGACCCCTTCTGCCGCGCGTTCTGCAACGTGTTTACGATATTGTTCTAGCATTATAGATCCTGTCGATTGGTAGTTCTGTCGACTGTTGCCGCATTGATGCGAGACCGGCAACAAGTGTTATTTAAATTCTGTCAATTATTCTAAGCCCAAATTCAAAAGGTGATCGTTAGTAAGCACTTATAGTTGATATAACGTTCAAAGGAATTCCATCTATACTTCCAACAGGATCCATAAGAAATGCCACTAGCATGAATCAACCAGATACTTTTGAACATTTAAAGAAAGAATTCAATCTAAAAGACTCCGACTTCTTTTTCCTCGATTTGATTCCCTTGATCGCCATGATATGGGCGGACGGAATGAATCAGGAAGGGGAATTAAAAATTCTTTACAAATTTATCATCGAGCATATCGCCAATCTCGATCAAGTGACCGAATCACCGGTTATTTCGATTGAGGATGCCAATAACTTTTTGGACCGTTTCGCTCATCGCCAACCCGACCCTCGTTTGCTCGATGAATTGATGCAAATATTCCTGAGTAAAAATCAACAAAACAGGCAAACCATTTTTGACTATTGTCTCGATATAGCGGCTGCCTGTACCACTCATTATCCTTTCGGTCCGCAAGAGCGGGTGATTAAGAACGAAAAAAGCTTATTGGAAAAATTGTTCCGCGAACTGAGTATTTCTCCCGATCAGCCACTTTTCCCGAATGCTTAATCATAAAAACCGTCGCTCTC
>JBNLEI010000230.1:0-2230 GCA_050304855.1 Methylococcaceae bacterium | reverse complement strand
GAACGTCTGGCCGAATTGCGATCGACCGGCGTCGAGGAGATTGCCGCACAGTCGAGCGAAAATTTCCTATCCTTGTTCGGTTAACGACACGATTGTCGGTAGATTTTCGTCTCGCCTTCTAAGGGGGAGACCATGGGCTTTAGGCATGAGGCTGTTCAATAACCCGATGCTTTATTAAGGGGTATGGCTATGAACAACATTCAGCTGTTTCCGCCTAGAATTTCAAGATAAGGCGTGAATATATCCCTGTAACCTCGATGAGAGCGTCCCTGCTGTCAACAATCTTAAAAGTCTAGCCTGAACACTCCATTATTTCTGCGAACCGAAGTTTGTTATAAGCCATTTTTCGGTACAACGATTCAAATCGGTTTTTTCCGGCTGTTGGCAATTCACGGATAGAATGTTCGGCACTTCCCGGATAAATTTGGAATTTGCGGTTTTTGCCCGATTTTTTGCAACTGATTCTGGCAATTTGTCTTCAGCAACATTAGCATTAGCAAGTGACGGATGTTTGGCACTTAAGTAGGTTGTTCGAGAAGCGAAGACGAATTCCATCATTCAGGCCGGTTGATTAATAATTTAATTTTGGCAAGGAATTAAGGCTGGTTGCATTCAGAGTGGTTTTTTAGGATAAGACGTGAATTCCGTATGTTTTCAAACACCTCGAAACCCGGCATATGAGTGCTGTTCGGCAAAGTCTTGACCGGCTTTGCCAAAGAGACTGAGAGATTTTTCGCTGCTTTGCTTCCGTCAGCAGTGCTTGTCTACTTTCCAGGCATGCTTCTCGGATACGATGAATCTATAGGATATTGCGACATATGAAAGACGTCATGAAAAGATCGGTCGGCAATTTCAGCCGGAATAGGGAGTTGAGTTTTTCGTGAATCGGCTAATCAGAAAACAGCTGTTTTTCAGTTTGACCTGGAAGGCATTGTTCGCGGTGACCATTTCGAGCATGCTGGCGTCAGGGAGTATTTTCGTATTAGTCAACCATACCTTTGATCAAAATCACGAACAACAACGCAAGGCCAGGCATACTCAATATCGACAGGCATTCTCCAGCGTTTTGAAACAGTTGCAGCAAAAGGAAACCGAATTGAGCTGGTTGGCGCCGGCGATGGCCGAATCGGCCCCAACGGAAACGAGGGCGCTCGATCGTATCAAGCAACTGCTAGACAAAAACTGGTTCAAAATCGAGTTGGAATCGGACATCCGTTCGATTTACCTTTTTTCTCTTAACGGCGAGAAACAAGGGGAGTGGGGTGAAAATATGGACGACCAAGTGCTCTCGCCATCCTGGCTGGGCAATGCGTTCAAAGACGAAAAACCGTTGAGCAAAATCGTCTGTAGCGGGGAATGCGTTCACGTCCATGCGTTGCCTTTTTTGCAGCAGGGCAAATTCAGCGGCGTATTTATTTTCGTGTCCAGCATCGCCGAAATCGTTTTACAGATGAAAGCGATTACCGGGGCCGACATCGGAATTTTAATTGAAACGAAGGCGATGACATTCCATCGGCAGCCGCCGTTGCCGAACTGGTCCGCACATGTTGCCGCATTGACCGAGTCGGGCCGAAACCTGCCCATGTTGCAGTCTTTGCAGACAGATCATCCTAAAGCGGCCAATAACCTGTCTTTCGTTTATCAGGGCAACACTTTCGATATTTTTACCATTCCTTTCGGCGAAAAACCGCATCAGGCCCGATTGATCGTTATCGACAATATTTCCGCGCAATTGCGCGAGCAAAAAAAGGCGGTCGATTTATATATGGCCAGCGGGTTGTCGACTATCCTTCTGTCGGCTGCGATTTTGTTTTTACTGTTCGTCAGGCCGACGCACAAATTGAAGAAAATCATCAATCTGCTGCCATTGATCGCCGATAAACAATACAGCGAGGTTCGAAAATTTCTGCCCGGTTTGAACCAGTCGAAGTTTTTGACCGACGAAATCGATATCCTCGATTCCGCGGCGCATGATCTGATCGATACGCTGAGTCGGCTTGATCGGGAGGTTGAACGGCGGAACCGGAATTTGACGCAGCGAACCCGGGAGCTGCAAAACGAACGCAATTTCGTCTCCAATATTTTAAATACCGCACAGGTGATTATTATGCGCCTCGATCGTCTCGGTCATGTCCTGTCGATCAATAAATACGGAGAAAACGTCACCGGTTACGATCAAGCCGTGCTGGTCGGGAAGCATTATTTTACCGATTTGATTTACGAAAACGAA
>JBNLEI010000229.1:0-4253 GCA_050304855.1 Methylococcaceae bacterium | reverse complement strand
GTCAAAGTCAATTTTTCGCCGATTTCGTCTCTTTGAAGACAGTGTGCGGCGAGGGTGAAAATATTATCCACAAAACAAGCTGAAATTAATAAAGATAAAGTGCTGCAACCTATAAAAACCGAATAAATCAAATCCTTTCGGGGAAAGCGGACGCGCAATTAAAACCACATTTGATTTATTGGAGGCCGAGAAATCCAGAAAGCTTGATTCTCGCTTCCTTGATAAAACTTCGCTTTATTATAACCAGTCCTTTTTGACGCCGTTGGATTCTTTACCCCCGGTTACTTGAAGAAACGACACGTTAAAACCCGCCTCAGAAATTGAGGGTATGAATGTTGCGAATTGTGGATATTTTCTGAACGTAGCGACGCGGAAGGCCTGTTTGAGTGGGCCCGGAGGGGGATCTTAGAGTTGGGGACAAGCCGGCCGTGAAGCCGGCTTTGCAGTCACGAAAGCAGTCAGAATCAGTGGAAAATTGATTCGAAGGAATAACCGCCGATTTCCAGAATTTCCTTTAGACGCTTTAAGGCGTCCATTTGAATCTGTCTGACGCGCTCCCGAGTGACGCCGAGTTCCTGCGCGACCTGCTCCAAAGTGGAATTTTCATAACCGCACAGTCCGTATCGACGACAGATCACTTCCCTCTGTTTTTCGGATAACTGGTATATCCAATGAGTGATGTTGTCCTTGATGCCGTCTTCCTGAATGATATCCGACGGTGAAAGACTTTGCTCGTCGCTGATCGAATCGACCAACGGTTTTTCGAAGTCCTTGCCTCCCGGCACGTCGACCGAAGTGACCCGCTCGTTCAGCTTCAACATTTTATTCACCGTCTTAACCGGTTTATCCAGGTAATCGGCAATTTCCTCAGCCGTCGGTTCATGGTCGAGCTGCTGCGTCAAAGAGCGCTGAGCCTTAAGATAGATATTCATTTCTTTCACGATATGAATAGGCAATCGGATGGTCCGAGTCTGGTTCATGATAGCCCGTTCAATCGTTTGCCGAATCCACCAGGTTGCATAGGTAGAAAATCTGAATCCGCGATCAGGATCAAATTTTTCCACCGCCCTGATCAAGCCGAGATTTCCTTCCTCGATCAAATCCAGCAGCGGCAATCCCCGATTCAGATATCGTCGGGAAATTTTAACAACCAGGCGAAGATTGCTCTCGATCATGATCTTGCGAGCTTTGGCGTCGCCGCGCTGAGCCCGCTTACCGTAAAGCTTTTCTTCGTCAGCGGTCAATAATTGGGATTTGCCCAATTCGTTTAAATAAACCCGCGTCGCATCAAAACTGCTTTCGTTAATCGAATCATTAACGTCAACATCGTCGAGTTTAATTTCATCATCCATAATCTCATCGTCATCTTCGTTCATATCAAAGGAAGATGAGTATTCCGATACGTCCATGCTTGCATCTTTAGTCATTACATCAACGAGTTCTTCCGTCATTTTAACCCCCAGATTATTAGGCAAAACCGCCAGTTATAACATTACGTGTTACGGTAAATAGTTCTCTGGATTTACCGGCTTCCCTTTTTTTCTTATTTCAAAATGTAATGAAGTTTGCGAGCCCCCCGCCTTGCCAACTTCCGCAATGGCCTGACCTTGTCGAACGGTCTGCCCTTCCTGGACCAGCAAACGGCGATTGTTACCATAAGCGCTCAAGTATTGGGAATTGTGCTTGATAATGAGCAAATTCCCGTAACCAACCAAGCCCTGTCCGCTGTAAACAACCTTACCGTCCGCCGCAGCTTTAACCGGTTCGCCCCAGTTGCCGCCGATATCAATCCCTTTATTTCCTGTTTGAGAAAAATTCTTAAGAATTCTTCCCTTTATAGGCCACTGCCAGTGCAACTTTAACACTTTTTTCTTATCATTTGAAATCATTAAACTTTTTTGTGACAAATTTCTCGTTTTTTTGACATCCCCCGATTTCGGTTTTGTTGTTGTTTTTGCGCTAAGTTGTTGTTTTGAAGCAAATAGTTTTATTTTTTGACCGATATAGAGGCGATATGGCGGACGAATGTTATTCCACTTCGCCAAGCGCTTATATCCGTATCCGGAGCGGTAGCCTATGCCGTATAGAGTGTCGCCCCGGCGAACGACATGATATTTTTGCGTTTTCGGAATATCGCGGGAATACACCGGCGCCGGCGAAACCTTCGACTCGGACGCCGTATAACTTTTTCCGCCGCAGCCGGCCAGCGTAAGCGCTAACGATATCGAGACCAGCTTGTAAACGATATTTCCCCAGGACATGCTTACGTTTCGAGTAAAATCTTTTTAGCTTGATTGAGTTGCGAAGCCAAATAAGCCGAACCGCCCCGGTCGGGATGTACTTTTTGCATGAGTTTTCGGTGGGCTGCGATGATTTCCTTTCGGTTTGCACCGGGCTCGAGACCGAGTATCCGATAAGCTTCTTCACGGCTCATCGTTCCACTTGCTCCACTTGCCGAACCGCTATGGTAACGGCCCGACGCCTTGCCACGCGACTCAGAAAACATGTTCCACAAACGCTGTAATTGAGGCGCGTAACGCAGCAACATCGGCAAGATTCTTAGGAACGAAGCGAACAACACGCCGATGAGCGCAAAAAGCCAGTTCAATTTGCCCAGCAATGCCAATACCAGCATTAACGCAGCCAATAGATACACTGCCGATTTTCTGAGGAAAGCGGCAACAACTGCCGGCGGCGTTCTTAATAGCCAACGTAACGACAAAATTGCCAGGATGATTATCAGGAATAACAGATACACCCGAATCAATGAAAGCCCCCTTTCAGATAAGCTACGTTAAAATATCATCCTAACCATGTGTCAAGACAATAAGTTTATCCTGCACATCATTAATAATATCATCTTAAAATACGCATTGAATTGTTTACAAACAAAACTTCCGCTATGGAAAACGCCTTGGTCCCCATCATCGGTTTCGCCGCTTACAGCGGCACCGGGAAAACTACCTTGTTGACGAAACTGATTCCCCTTTTAGGCCGTACCGGCCTGAGAATCGGAATTGTTAAACACAGTCATCACGATTTTGAGATCGACCGGCCAGGCAAGGACAGTTATAAACTGCGTCTGGCGGGAGCCGAATCGGTCTTATTGGTTTCTGCCTACCGCCGGGCGATCATCAATGAATTCAAAGAGCCGGTCGAGCCGCGACTGAACGAACAATTGTCGGCAATAGATCAGTCCCTGCTTGATTTGATACTGGTCGAAGGATTTAGGCATGAAAAATTTCCCAAAATCGAACTGCACAGGCCGATACTTGGCAAGCCTCTGTTATATCCGAACGATCAGTCCATAATTGCGGTTGCAACGGATCGCCCCTTGTCCTTGCCGGCGCATCTACCTCGTCTCGACCTTAACGACGTCGAGCAAATCGGCAACTTCATTATTCAACGTTTTCTCGATCACGATTTATGAAAAATTCCTGCGTTTCCGATACCGACACTCTTTTAACTATAGATCAGGCGCTACTACGTATCGAACAAGCCGTGAATCCCATTGACGGCGACGAAACCCTGCCTTTGTCCAAGGCGTTCGGACGTATTCTGTCAACAGACATGATTGCACCAATGAATTTGCCGCCGCATCGCGTCTCGGCAATGGACGGTTATGCGCTATCCAGTGGCGATATCGATGCGGAACGGCCGTTCGTATTAAAAAACATCGGCACGTCGCTGGCCGGAAAACCGTTCGCCGGCCATATCGAATCCGGCCAATGCATCAGAATTTTTACCGGCGCGGTCATTCCCGGCGGAGCCGATAGCGTCATTCTGCAAGAAGCGGTGCAGTCTAAAGGCGATAACGTCGTTTTTCCGGCAGCAATTGACGCGTTGCAAAACATCCGTCCGGCGGGTAGCGACATCGCCGAAAATGACTTCTTGGTTCAGAGCGGAAAACGGTTAAATTCGAACGACTGCGCCCTTCTGGCCTCAGCTGGAATTCGCGACATCGTTGTAAAACGAAAGGTCAATATCGCCTTTTTTTCGACGGGTGATGAATTAATGCCGCTGGGAGCCGCTTTGGACATCGGGCAGATTTATGACAGCAATCGCTATGCACTGGCCGGTAAATTACGTGACGAACGCTTCGGGATTGCGGATATGGGGGTGATCGGAGATGACGAAAAACACTTAACGGCGGTATTGGTCAATGCCTCGCAGCATTATGACGTCATCATCACAACAGGCGGAGCATCGGTAGGAGACGCCGACTATAGAAAAGAGATATTGGAGAAAAACGG
>JBNLEI010000228.1:0-8642 GCA_050304855.1 Methylococcaceae bacterium | reverse complement strand
GGTATTTATGGATCAAACCGAGATTGTAATAACTTTCCGATTTCTCGGGATCGAGCTCGATTGCCTTCAGATATTTGTCTATCGCTTCCGATTCTCTGCCTTCGGCACTCAAGACCTCTCCTTCCTGATAGAGTTTCTCCGCTTTCTTAGTATTAAAATTAAACAGTTTCATCATGGTTTGAGGAATGTGAAACAAGTCTAATCAGTGTCACCCTTCCTCATGCTCCTTATCTGCCTCTGTCGCCATTTCGGAGATCTCCTTTAAGCGGGCGACGACTTTATGGTTAATACTGTCTTCGGGATAATTGCCATCAGCGTCTGTCTCGCCGGCTTCCTGTCCCATTAGTAATTCCAGCGCCTGATTGACGTTGGAGACGGCATAAACGGCGAAAAGTCCCTTTTCCACCGCATCGATGACTTCCTGTTTCAACATCAGATTGCGCTGATTCGATGCCGGAATGATCACGGCCTGCCGGCCATTCAACCCGCGCGCCTGACAGAGGCTGAAAAAACCTTCGATTTTCTCGTTGACGCCGCCGATGGCCTGTACCTCACCGTATTGGTTTATCGAGCCGGTGAGGGCAAAAGTTTGTTTGATCGGTATACGGGTCAATGCCGAAATCAGGCAACAAAATTCGGCTAACGCAGCGCTATCGCCATCGATATATCCATAAGATTGTTCGATCGCAATGCTGGCTGAAATAGCCAACGGGAATTGTTGGGCATAACTATGACCGAGATAACCGGTTAAAATCATCACGCCTTTGGAATGAATCGACTGACCCAGTTCGGCCTCGCGCTCGATATCGACAATACCGCGGGAACCGGGATAGACCGTAGCGCTAATCCGTGCCGGCGCACCAAAACTACTGTCGCCGACCTCCAAAACGGTTAGACCGTTGACCTTGCCCATCGCCTCGCCGTCGGTATCAATCAAAATAGTGCCTTCGAGGATTTCCTCGAGTATTTCATCGGCGATACGTCCGTTTCTGGCTTCGCGGGCAGCCAGAGCCAGTTCGATATGCTCCTTGTCTATTTCACCAGTTCCGCTGTTGGCACTAAGCAAGTTGGCTTCGCCGATGATTTCCAACGAATCGTTGATACGCGCGGACAAACGATTCTGGTTTTCGGCCAGGCGGCAACTGTGTTCTATCAGCCGTAAAATAGCGGCCTTGGTTAACGGCTTCGCTCCCGCGTCCCTGGCTTGCCGGCACATCAGAACGGTAAATTGGGCGATACTGTCATCGGTGCGTTTGATATGGTTATCGAAGTCGGCCAGCACCCTGAACATCTCGTTAAATTCGCTGTCGAGTTCCTCCAACAAATAGTAGATGTCCCGTGAACCCACCAGGATCACTTTAACATTGAGCGGAATCACTTCCGGTTTCAACGTAATGGTATTGATACCGAGTTCTGCAAAGGGGGATTCGATTTCTATGCGACCTGATTTCAACGCTCGTTTCAGGCCTTCCCAAACGAACGGATAGGTTAGCAATTTTTCGGCATCCAGAACCAGGTAACCACCGTTGGCCCGATGCAGAGAACCGGGGCAAATACGCCGATAACTGGTAATCAAAGTACCTTGATCGCTCATGTATTCAATGCGTCCGAACAGATTCTGATAAATCGGGTGTGGTTCGTAGATAACCGGAGCGCCGCTGTCTGATTTGCAATCGACCAGAATATTGGGCAAATACTGTTCGGTCAAAATCTGCCGCCGGGCGCTGTTGTCGGGACCGTCCGCAGTTCGAGCTGGCATCAAAAAATCGCCGATTGTGCCGCTCAAATCTTTTTTCAGCTCGGACAAATAGGTGATGACATCGTCGACATTCTGATATTTTTTATTCAGTTCGTTAAACAGCGGTTCGATCGCCTGCCCGATGGTTTCCTTGTCCAGTTGTTTGATTTCCTCGACCATCGCACGACGCCATTGCGGCAGCTCCAACAATACGTCGCCCAGATATTCCTCCAGTTCCTCGGTGTGTTTATGAAACGCCTCACGTTCGGGTTGCGGCAGCAGGGTAAACTGGTCTTCGTCCAACGCTTTGCTATCTCGCACCGGCAAAAAAGTGATGGTTTCGCTATCGCGATATAACGCCACGTTCATAGCGCGGGCTTTCTCGTCGACCAGATCGATCGCATTGTTGTAACGTTGATTGAAGCGCCGTTCGACGGCGGTTTTTTTCTGTTGATAGGTCGGACTCTCGAAGGCCGCCGGAAAAGTCGCCAACAAATTGTCGATCAGTTTTTCAATATCTTTACTGAAACTATGTCCTTGTCCCGCAGGCAGTTGGATGGAAACCGGTTCGCGCGGATTGTCGAAATTTTCGACATAAGCATAAGACATTGGCGCTTCTTGACTCTCGGCATGAGTGGTCAGATGGTCGGTAATCATAGACAGTCGACCTGTGCCGGGCTCACCCATGACATAAATGTTATACCCTGGCGAGGTCATTGCCACACCGAAAGTCAGCGCAGATTTGGCCCGCGACTGCCCCAATATAGCATGGTTATTACGCGGTATTTCGGGGATTTCCAGCGTATTCGAGTCGATGTTTAATTTCAGTGCGGAAGCGGGAAGTTGCAGATTATTGGGCATCTTTATCTTTTTTGTGCATGGAAAGCATATGGCGCATTTTTTCGACCTTGGTTTTCAAATATCCCTGATTATCGTCATGCACACTGGTCTCAATCGGAATACGCTTGCTGACGGTAATCCCGAGCTTGGTCAGTTCGTCGATTTTCTGAGGATTGTTGGTAATCAAGGCGACCGATTTAACATTCAGGTTTTCCAGCATCAATGCAGCGATATCGTATTGTCTTTCGTCGGCGAGATGACCCAACTGGATATTGGCATCGACCGTATCCAGGCCTTGGTCCTGCAGGTTATACGCCTGTAGTTTTTTTAACAGACCGATGCCTCGGCCTTCCTGGCGCAGGTAAATCAGAATACCGAAACCGGCTTGCTCAATCAGTTGCAAAGCCATATCAAGCTGTTCGCCGCAATCGCAGCGGCGCGACCCTAATACATCTCCGGTAAAACATTCGGAATGAATTCTAACGGGAACGTCCTCTTTATCGGCCACTTCGCCTTTTACGAATGCCACATGCTCTTTATCATCAATACTATTACTGAAATAATGCAGGATAAATTCACCGTGCGCCGTCGGGATGCGAGTTTGAACCAGATTTTCTATTGTTGCTTTCACTACTGTATCTTATTGCGTTAACTGCTACTATTTTACTATTGTTAAATCAAATTGTTTGATAATTATCCAAATCATCATTATTACTTACAGGCAACCGCATTAATCATAGCGGCGCCAGATTAACGATATCAATCCATTTCCTGTCATGAAAAAAATCCAGTTAACGGAAAGCGATCTGAATGTCGAGTGCCCGCTGCCGTGGGCGGTTTATGCGCATGACGGGGAATTATTGTTGAAAGCGGGCGAATCTTTAACCAGCGAGCGGCAAAAATACATATTACTGACTCGCGGCCTGTTTCGAGAAGCCAATGCCGAGGAAACCAAGGAACTGAAAAGACAGGAAAAATTTTCTCTGACGTCGCCATTTAATGTGCTCGATGCTATCAGGCAAAATGTCACCCGCATTCTCGACGACATGAACAACGGCGTGGATAGCGATTACAATCAGCGCATCATCAAAGTCGCGACGGTCATCCAAAGACTTTGCCAGGAAAATGCAGATGCCGCGTTGGGCGCTATTATTCTCGATCAACAGGCGGATTACACCCACATCCATCCGATCATGTCGTGCTTCCTTACCGAAATGCTGCTAGACCGGCAAAACATTCCCGAACAAGACCGCTTGCTGTATTTGGCCGCCGCATTGACTCAAAACATCGGTATGCTTGATCTGCAAGAAGACTTGAACAAACAGCCTTCTTCATTAACCGAATCGCAACACCGAGCCATCAAAAAACATCCATTGGTAAGCCGAGAAATTCTTCAGGGTTTGGGAATTGACCATCCGGAATGGCTGGACACCGTTCTCTATCACCACGAACGTCCCGACGGCAGCGGTTATCCCAACGGTCTGAAGGGTGATGCCATCAACCGCTTCGCTCGTACCCTGTCGTTGACCGATATCTATTGCGCCATGATTCTGCCTCGTAAATATCGTGATGGTTTTTTTATAAAAAAAGCGTTGCGCAACATATTCATGCAACGAGGCAATGCCGTCGACCAAGAGCTGGCCCCTTTGCTGATCAAGGAACTCGGCATTTATCCACCCGGTACATTCGTACAACTCTGCAACGGCGAAACCGCGATCGTCACCAACCGCAACAGCAGCCAAGTAAGCGCGCCAAGGGTTTTAAGCATCTTGTCGCCAGAAGGCGCGCCCTACAAAAATCCTCCACGCAGAGACACGGCGAATGACAAACTGTATGGCATCGTCAAAGCCATTCAGAGATTCGATCATCTGAAACTGGATTTCAACCAAATCTGGGGCTTAGGAAAAATTTCTTGACTCCGGACGACCATAAACAAGTGCCGGTTGCAAAACAGAAACAAGCTAATTCAAAGCCTTCAACAATTTCTAAAATGGCAACGTCTTATTCATGTTTATAATTAACCACTTCAAGCAATGAATTTTAATTGATTATGTTGTCACATCCCACTCTTGAAGAAATTAACACTTTCCTTACCGAAGATATCGGCACAGGCGATATAACCGCCGCCATCATTCCGGAATCAACGATGGCCAACGCAACGGTAATTACACGGGAAAAAGCGGTATTATGCGGACAACCCTGGTTTGACGCGATTTTCAAACAGCTTAACCCGAACATCGTCATTGACTGGCAGGTTGCCGAGGGCGATCATGTCGAGAAAGATACTGTTTTATGCCGTCTTCAAGGTTCCGCCCGCGCCCTGTTAAGCAGCGAACGGACCGCTTTGAACTTGTTGCAAACTCTTTCCGCGACAGCAACAGTAGCCAGAAGTTACGCTGATGCCGTGGCCGGAACCGGTTGTAAAGTGCTGGATACCCGTAAAACAATACCGGGGCTGCGTATGGCGCAAAAATACGCTGTCAGATGCGGCGGCTGTTACAATCATCGCATCGGCTTGTTCGATGCGGTATTAATCAAGGAAAACCATATCATAGCCGCCGGCTCGATCGAAAAAGCGATTGCCTGTGCCAGAGAGACGACCGATCTGATGGTTGAAGTGGAAGTGGAAAGTCTGGATGAATTCAAACGAGCTTTGGCGGCACAGCCGGATCGCATCATGTTGGATAATTTTTCCCTTCGAGACATGCGCGACGCTGTCGCAATCAATGCCGGCGCGGTTGAACTGGAAGCTTCCGGCAATATTTGCCTGGCAAACATCCGCATCATCGCCGAAACCGGTGTCGACTATATTTCCATTGGCGCCTTGACCAAAAACGTCAAAGCTGTCGATTTATCAATGCGCATTAACCTGGACAACCCTGATGATTGAAAATGCCGAACAATTGGTCAAGCAATTGACTCATGGAATTTATGTCGTCGGAGTTAGCAACGGCAGCCGGGAAAATGCTTTCACCGCGGCGTGGGTGATGCAAGTTTCTTTCGATCCGTTGTTGCTTTGTATCAGCATCAATCCACAGCATTATTCCTGGCAACTGCTACAAGAAGGTGGCATTTGCAGCGTCAACGTATTGGGTAAGCATCAACAGGCTATCGCCGAACATTTCGGCACTTCTGGACTTAAGGACAAAATGGCCGGTTACCAATGGCACAAAGCCATTAGCGGAGCTCCGATCTTGCCCGAAAGCCTTGCTTATTTCGATTGCAGGGTCAGCCATTACACGGATGCGGGGGACCATAAGCTGGTCATCTGCGAAGTCATCGACGCCGGTTTATTGAATCCCGGTCAACCTTTGTTATACAACGATACCGGAGATATGGACGGCAGCAGCCAGCTTTATGCCTGCGAAGCGGATTAAAACCGCTTGGAAAACGAGTCAACTGAACCCAGGACACGTAATAGAAAGATTACATTTCAAATAATATAATACCCTTCTCTTTCTAATGTAGTGAGTATAAATAAAAAAGTAAGAGGAGGTATTTCAATGTGTTGGAGTGGCGAAGCGTCAGGCGTTCTTGCTGTCGCGGGCTTAAGTACAGCGGCTTATGTTGCCTATAAAGGGGAATCTAAGGAACTGTGGATTCCCTTGACCTATTTTGCCTTAATGGAATTGCTGCAGGCATTCACCTATGTCTACATCGATCTTTGTGATAATCCAAACAATCAAATTCTCACCTTGTTCGGCTATATCCATATTGCTTTTCAGCCTTTTTTCGCCAATATGGTGGCGATGTATTTCATTCCGGAAAGCGTCAAACTAAAAATCCGCACCACTGTTTATTCGATTTGCGCCATCGGATCGGTGGCCATTTTAGTCAAAATGTACCCGCTCGATTGGGCCGGAGCTTGTAACGTCGGGTTGGAAGGTTTTTGCGGCACGCAGACCTGCTCGGTTTCCGGCGAATGGCATATTGCCTGGCAATTGCCGCTAAACGGTTTGATGTCCTCACCGGTTAACTGGCTACCGGGCTTCGAATGGGGTTTACATTCTTTTGCCTATATTTTGGTCATGTTTTACATGCCAATCATTTACGGCTCCTGGCGCTTTGTAGGCTTCCATTATCTGGTAGGTCCGCTGATTTCCGATATTACGACCAACGATCCAAACGAATACGCCGCAGTCTGGTGCTTGTTCTCGATCGCTTTATGTATCTCGGTCATCAAAACGCCGATCAGAACATATCTTCATGTCAAAACATGGCCGTATTATCATCCTGAAGTCAGAGATAATCTATAATGCCTACCACTTCGGGCAAAGTGACCTGCCAACCATAAATTCAACCGCTTTGCCCTGCTTTAAGACAAAGATATCGATCTAAAATATATTGTTTATCTTTCCCAGTGATCGGGAACAAAGCATTATATAGTAGTAACACACGACAAAATTACGCCGGGAAAGGAAAAAGCTGACCAGAGGATGGTCCGATAAAATAATAAGGGTGAGAGGAGTTTGAGAAAAACAGGGCGCCCACGACGCCCTGCCCTGTGCCGCTAAAATCTTACAGATGGCCTTTTAGTTCTTCAAAACCTTGGATACCTTTATCCAAATGCATTGAAGCGCCTTCCATGTCGCCTTTTTTAGCAGCAGAGCGCGCTTTTTTGAAGTGAGCGTTAGCGCGTTGACGATTTACGTCAACTTTATCATTTGCATTGATTTCTTTGCTAGCGTCGCTGGCGAGTTTGATCATGTCAGCAACTTCTTTCGCATCCGTACCTGCAGCGATTGCAGCTTTCGCAGCCTGAGCTTTTTCAATAACATGGTTGATCGCGTTGGCTGGAGTGTAGGAAACACGACCTTCTTCGTACGCAACAGCAGCTGTAGAGAAAGCACCCATAGAAATAGCTAAAGAGAAAGCAACGACCGCGCTTTTTAAAATTTTCATGTAATAAAACCTCATTGTTGTTTCTTGTTATAAGCATATAGCTAGAACTTTGCTCATTAGCTACACGCCGACAGCAATTCTACCACAAACATTGTAGAATAGCGCTGATATTCCAGTAGAACCACCTTTCGTGTCCGAAGGAATGCGACTTTAACATGCTAATATCCCCCTTTGTTGATTCAGGAAGGACTAAGACTGGAGGGTATTACAAGATAATAGCGGGGCGCAGAAAGCACCCCACTTTAATTAAGAAGTCGGTAGATTAAAGAAGGTCTTTAAGTCCTTCAAAAGCTTTTTCCGCCATGCCTAAATGATCTTCGCCATCTTGCATTTGAGATTTTTTGAACGCTGCTTTGGCTTTTTTCAAATGGGCATTAGCACGACTACGCGCTACGTCAACTTTATCATTGGCATTGATTTCTTTGCTGGCTTTTAGTGCCGCATTAACATGCTCATTAACTGATGGGCCATTCTGACCTTCATCAACCGCTTTAATAGCCATGCCGATATGACCTAAAACCATATCGATCCCTTGCATAGGTCCGAAACAGGTTCTTCCGGCTTCACAAGCGACTGCGGTTGTTGAAAAAGAACCTAAAGAAAGTACTAATGAGAAAGCAACGATAGCGTTTTTTAATAATTTCATAAATGTAACCCTCATTTTATTATTTTGATTAACACGTTTTGAGTATTTTATCGGCCTCATGTGCAGCCTTATTCTAACACAGTTACGGTGAATAGTGCATGTACTGCCTTCTCCAGTACCAGTACGAACTGAGCCCTTAATTGCTGGGCTCAAGATAAATTTAATCGTCTTCTCGTTTGGTCTTCGATGAATGAGCAAATCGAAAAAAGTCAGCGTGCGACAAATAAAATGTTCCTCAAATTACAGCACTTACTGTACCGAACGTAGTAGATAATCAAGCCACGACATCGGCAGAATTCGTTTCAAAAAACCGACTAAATAGGTAGGAAATGTCACATAATAACGGATTTTAGGCTTTCTAGCCTCCAGTGCCAGGATGACTTTTTCGGCAACCGCTGCCGCCGGTAAGGTGAATGGAGCAGCCGGACCCTCTTTTTGCAAACGCGCTTCCATAGCTTGATAAGTTTCTTTGTGGAAACTGGTTTCCGGATCAATATTCCTTTTGTACATAGCGAA
>JBNLEI010000227.1:0-3132 GCA_050304855.1 Methylococcaceae bacterium | reverse complement strand
CAAACCTTTATCTCAACCCGCGCGAATTTTCAGCTACCAATTCGATGGATAGATTTACGACTAATGAAACTTTATAAGGGAAATTGCTTAGAAATGGCGTCCCGAGAGGGATTCGAACCCCCGGCCTGCCCCTTAGGAGGGTGCCAAAGACAGAAACAGCAACAATCCACAAAAACACACAACCAATAAATCAATGACTTATAAATTTTGACTGTTGCTGGTTGTTATCATTTTTTGCCTGTTTTTGCCTCTTAATGGGACAAAATTGGGACAAGTAAGTATAATCATAACCCAGAAACAAAGCGGGCTTGAAGGCGTTACCAGCACCGACAAGCCCTAACCAAAACTTTAAAATCGGTAAAGTCATGGCTTCAGCAAATCATATCAAAATAGCCTTGATTTGTCCCAAAGGGGGCGAACATGGCACGCATTAAGACCCGCACTGCAAAAGACGGAACGAGTCGTCACACAGCGGAAGTAAGGCTAAAAGGCTTTCCACCGCAATCGGCAACATTCGCTCGACTAACTGATGCCAAGAAGTGGATTCAGTCCACCGAAGCAGCCATCAGGGAAGGCCGCCACTTTAAAACCCGCGAATCCAAAAAACATACGTTCGGAGATGCCATAGAGCGCTATGAGCGCGACTTTTTGCCGGTTCGGTTCAGCAAAAAGGAACAGCGAAACCGGCGGCCTATTCTGGCGTGGTGGAAAGAGAACCTTGGGCACCATGTTTTGGCGGATCTAACCCCGGCCTTGTTTGCGGAGTGTCGGGACGTATTAGTTAAAACGCCAAGCAGAAGCAAACCGGGCCGGAAACTTTCCGGCGACACCATAAAACGTTACTTCCTGACCGCCGGGGCCGTCTTAAAGGCTTGCGTGGTCGATTGGGCATGGCTCGAGCAGTCGCCGCTGAAAGATGGCCGCATTGAGTTACCTTCCATACCGGCAGGCCGAGTACGTTTTCTGGACGACGACGAGCGCGGTAGATTGTTGGACGCTTGCCGGAACTCTGAACAGGAATGGTTACACCTGGCGGTTATCCTGGCGATCAGTACCGGGATGCGGCAAGGCGAGTTGATGAATCTTTACTGGAAGGCCCCGAAAACACCACCAGAAGAAACCGCATGGGGCGTGGCGGAGGTTCACCGATCAGCCATCATTCTGCACCAAACCAAAAACGGCGATCGCCGGCGCGTCCCCGTCGTCGGCCATGCCCTGGAGTTATTGAAGGAACACGCCAAGGTGAGGCGTCTGGATTCCGAATTAGTGTTCCCAAGCCCCGTTGATCCCCATAAGCCCATCAGCTTTAAAAGATCATGGACGACGGCGTTACGACAAGCGGAAATCGATAATTTCCGTTGGCACGACCTCAGGCACTGCACGGCCAGCTATCTGGCAATGAACGGCGCAAGCCTGGCCGAAATCGCCGAAGTGTTGGGACATAAAACCTTGCAGATGGTTAAACGCTACAGCCACCTATCAGACGGCCATGTTTCAAGCGTCGTCGAGTCGATGAACTCTAAAATTTTTGGCGGGTGAAACATGGAATACTTTACCCCGAGCGAAGTAATAGAAGGGATTTGCGGCATGGAGAGCGAGGGAGAGCCTAAGAGCGATATTGTTTTAACTATTATTAGCAACTTTGAAGGCCAAGCCAAAGCTGTATTAACCAAAAATGGGTACGGCCCAGACTTTAAAACTAATTACTATGTACCCAAAAAGGGTTTAACAATTCAAGAGCAAAAGGCTGAAGAAAGGCTTTGGCGATATTACAAGTGGATTAATGAGGCAACCCAACTTGTTGGGCACGGTGATTATGTAATCGAACAAGCCGCCAATACAATTCTTGAGGCCGGTAGCCTAAGACATTTTGTGGAATCAGGACAAACTGAAAAAGTTGCCGTTTCAATGGCGTTTTTAGTGGCTACCGGATTGCTTCAATCGGACCAGATCAAAGAAGCCGATGTCACGGCTTGGCGGAACAGGTATAAAACAATCGAACCAGACGCGGAGCTGGGAAAGTCCACAAGAGAAAACCTCATACGATTTGCAATAACACGGGGTAGTCAACAAACTAAAGATAGAGAGTCCGAATGGCAAGGGTGGCAGAAATGTGCCGACGAAATAAGAGCCGAAAATAAGCACATTAAATCTAAAAATGATCTAGCCAAAAAGGTAAAAACACGGCTTAACCTTCCTGATTCGGTTGAAACTATCCGCAAACGGATCAACTAAACTGGGGACCAGCCTAGGGCTTACCAATTTCAAAAAAGGATAATTCGCCACACGCCAGAAAAACAACTGGTGGCAAGTGTTAACAAATAACATCATTAGGTGAATTATGAACAAACCAATTTATTCCACGGTTGACCAACTTTGTGACCGTCACTCAGCATTCAAACCGGGCGGAGTACGTCACTTAATTTTCAACGAAAAAATAAACGGCCTGGCCGATTCGGGCGCGGTTGTCCGACTCGGCCGGAAGGTGTTAATCAACGAGGAGAAGTTCTTCGACTGGCTGGAGCGCCGGAGTAACTCGTGTGACGTCGACGCGGCCGAAGACTACATAAATCGCGGAATCGAGATTCTGGCACAACCGGTTGAAAAAAATCTCACGAAGCAAGAGATTGAAAATGTATACGACACGGTTATAGATTTTTTGCGCGCGGCCTTGTGCCGATTAGGGCGCAAGAAGGCGGCGTAATGGATTGGCGCACCCTGGAAGATGCCGGCCGAGACGCTTGCAGATTGGTTGGTGTCGATTATAAACCTGTCCCCGCTGATGGCCGCTTTCACCCGGCGAACCTGTCTGACGACCCGCGCGGGCGGGGTGATGGCCGGATCAAGGTTTTTCAGGATCAGCAAGGCGGCATTGTTTGCAACTGGAAGACCGGCGAACAGCGCGCCTTTTTCGTCAACGGCAACAACGGCGCTCCCTTAAGCGACAAGGAACGGGAAAGGATCAAAGCAGAACAGCAACGGCGGGAGCGGGAACAAAAGGCCCGGCAAAACCGGGCCGCGCTGCGGGCGGCAGCCATTTGGAAAGCCGCCAAACCCGCGCCGGCGGATCACCCTTACCTCGTGAATAAAGTCGTTAATCCCTATGCGGCGCGCGTCGCAAGCTGGCGGCGA